>CANBZB010000001.1 GCA_947373745.1 Burkholderiales bacterium
AAAGCGCCAACTTAGCAGATACCAACCGGTTAATGCTCACGCCTTGTTCGTCGGCTTCGGTTGCAAAGGTGGGATCGCGCCATTGTCAAAACGTGTCAAAAATCGACGCGGGTCGCTATTGGCAAATCCAAGTTTAAAGTTCGAATTTACAAATAATAGCCTAATGGGATGCGTTTTTCAGCCTAGCGGAATGCCACCTTTGCAAAACAAAGGGGGGGATTACCGAGCCTCTAGCCATTAAAAGGAAACTTCCAAACATTGTTTCGGAAGGGGTAAAAGTTTATGGTGGCACCACCAACTTGGGCTAGGGCTTTTATCTTGGCTATGTAGTCGCTATATGACGTAGCAATCAGATCTGCAGACTTTCCTGTGGCTTGCAATATCGACCCCCCCATTCGAGACACCAATGTCCTACCACTCATAGTCACGATCGGCACCCCCGCCTGCACCACATCATTGGTGGTAGAGCCGCAGTTATAAGGAAACGTATCTAAAAACACATCAGCCAAACCTAACTTGGCTTTGTATTCAATATGCGTAGTACGCGGGGTAAATTGAATACGATTCAAGTCAGCGTTAGCAGTAACAGCATGCGCTTTGAGGTTTGCAGTAGTGGTGGGGTTGTCGTCAATGATCCACAGAATCGCTCTGGGTATTTCTTTTAATAATTCCATCCAAGTAGCAAACATCTCAGGCGTAATTTTGTAAACATTGCCAAATGCGGCCATTACAAATGCGCCATCGCTCAAGCCAAATTCGCTGCGGGTTGCTTCGCGAACAGGCGTTTCATCACGCGTAAGCGGGATAAAACTTCCCTCTACATACAGCGGTGTTTCTGTGAAATAAGTCGCAAGTTCTTGCGGCAAGGCATATTTATCAGCAATTACAAAATCAAACCAAGGCATACCAGTTGTGCCGATAAACCCAAGGTAAGTCCCTTGCTTAGGTGCTGGATGCAAAGCAAAAATACCCGGCCTTGCTCCAGAGCTCAAGCCATGGAGGTCTATCAAAACGTCTATTTCGTCTTCTAAGACTTGCTCGGCAACTTGCCTATCAGTCAATGAGTGAATCGGTCGAATATGGTCAAACGCATTTTTGAGTCGCGCTCTGTGCGCGGTGCCGTCTTCAGGGCTGAAGTCATAAGCCACGACCTCATTCTTGGTTCGGTCTATGCCTTCAATCAGTTCCGCCAAAAGCAAACCAACCGCGTGTACACACAAGTCGCCAGACACAAAACCAATACGCTTACGCGCATGGTTGTATTGGCGTCCTTGGCTTAAAAACTCTTCTTTAAAGCTGTAAGTCCTCTCCACAAAAGCAAAAGCAGTTAGCAATTGCTGCACAGGGTCATCCGTCAAAGCCAACATAGCTAAGGGTGAAGTTGCCATCAGCATGGCGTTTTGCGAGATGTTGGGCAGCGGTTTGTAGACAGGCCAAGCACAAGACTTTTGGCGAATATGGATCCAATGTTGCAGGGCAGGGGTTTGCTTGGGGTCTATCGCCAGACTTTGCTCGAGGGCTTGTTCGGCCAAGTCGTATTGTTTGAGTTCTTCTTGCACCCGCCCAATATGGTTGAGCGCCATCGTGATCATGTCTGAGGGGGGTGCATCTTGAAGGTAGCGCTGACTTACCAAAGAAGCCCATTGCTGCATGGCCTCGTCACGCTTGCCTAGTTTTTCAAGCGTGAGTCCTAGGTTAATTAAAGCCTGTGGAAATCGCGCTTGAAGCGCCAAGCATTGCCGATATGCGCCTTCAGCCGCTGGCGTATTGCCAGTCGATTGCAACAAAGAACCGTAATTGAACCAGCCCATAAAGCGGTTTGGGTCGTTGGATGCATCTAACCAAGTTTTATAAGTATGAAGCGCCTCGTCCACCTTACCCGCTTGTTGAAGTTGTTCGCAAGTGGTGAAGAGTTCGGCTAGTTGCATGGTTTTAAAACTTTAACGAGAGTAAATCACAAAATAAAAAGTTAAATTCCTATGTCAGTCCAACCCATGACTTGGTGGCCTTCCCTGTCATAAGAATCTGTTCCGCCATAAATAATGCGTGGAATCAATGTATTGACTTGCGTATTGCGTTTCCATACTTTGAAACCTTTTATCCAGTCGGATGCAAATGTACTTCCCGATTTGATTTCTATGGCTTGTAAACCTTGTGGGGTGTCTAACAAAAGATCGATTTCGTTACCAGCGCTGTCGCGCCAGAAGTAAAGATCGGCATTCTGTCCCTGGTTGTACTGGCGCTTAATGAGTTCACTCACTACAAAGGTCTCAAACAGTGCGCCTCGCGATACATGGGTATCTAAGGTAACTGTGTCTCGAATTCCGATTAGCCAAGCCATCAGGCCGACATCCAAAAAATAAAGTTTTGGAGTTTTAACCAGACGTTTGCCAAAGTTTTGGTAGTACGGTTGAATGCGAGTGACTAAGTAACTGGCCTCCAACACAGACAGCCATTCGCGCGCTGTGCTAGCCGATAAACCGCAATCTGCACCTAATGCGGCAAGGTTGAGTATTTGGCCGGACCTGGCGGCACACATTTTGACAAAGCGTTGAAATTGCGTTAAGTCACGTACCGCAATTAGTTGGCGTACATCGCGTTCAATATATGTAGCAATATAGTTACTAAACCAGTCTTGTGGGGAAACCTGTCTGTCATAAATGCTTGGGTATCCACCCTGTAGAAGACAGGTGTTGAGTTGACTGGGTAATTGATGAGCCTGCGCAAGTTCCTGAATGCTAAGCGGCAAGAGCTCGACACGTCCAACCCTACCTGCTAGGGATTGCGTGATGCCAGCAACCAATTCAAATTGCGACGAACCAGTTAAAACAAAGTCGCCCATGCGTGATCGCTCATCTACCAATCCTTGTATCCAAGAGAGCAAAGATGGGCATCGCTGAACCTCGTCCAAGATGGCGCCTTCTTTAAAACGCGCTAAAAATCTTTTGGGATCTTTTTGTGCGAATTCCAACTCTTCAGGGTTTTCCAGTGAAACATAGGTTTTGTTTGGAAACACAAGCTTGGCAAGGGTGGTCTTGCCGGATTGCCTCGGTCCTGTTAACGCAATAACAGGAAATCCTTTAGCTAAACGGGTAAGCGTTGACGTAGCTAGGCGGGGGATCATTTATTGCAAATCGGGGATTGAAACGACGATTTGCAAATTTTAGGCGAGAACCATGTATTTCTGCAAGCGTGCGGAGTCAATATGGCTGGCACTGCTCTTGCTTAACCCTATGCAAACCTGCCATGAAATCCTTCATTGGCGGGAACTTTTTGACACTTTTAGCAGGAGCTTTGCTATGACACTTATTCAAGAATTGATGAACCAGGCCGCCGTAGGTGGATTGTTAAACGCCCAAACAATCAAGCGTTTTAGCCCTGCAGAGATTCGCGAAACCATCCAATCTTTGGTAGCTACAGACCAAATGGCATTGGCAAGCGCCTTGGGTGACGCCGGTTTGAGTATCTATCCCCAAAGCGAAGACATGTTGGCTATTGGCGGTTTGTTGGCAATGACCAACCAAGACTGGCAATTGGCTGTCGAATTGATCGAAGAACTCGTCGACATCCAAGGCGACAAAACCCCCCCGTTCACCCTGGTGATGTTGGTTCGCGCCCTGCGCTGCAACCTCGACCCAGAGCGCGCTTTAGCTGTGGCTCGCCATGGTTTGAGCCTCTATCCCGAGCAATTGGAATTGCAAGCTGAGAAGTTGTCTTTGGACGATTTCAGCCAGTCCATGATGCCCACACCTTCAGGAATGACGCACTAAGCGGCAACAAGTCGCCCACACCGGCCAAGCGGCAAACGCTTGCCGATTAAGCGACAAAACCTTGCCACTGAGTACTTTTATGTTCAAAGAAATGTCGAAAAATTGTCAGAAAAACAGGTTTTTACCTATTCAGAAGAGCAAAACAGAGTTGGCACGCGTTGTGCTTAACCAGTGGTAAGTTTATTCGACCTAGTTAGGTCAGGAGAAAAAAATGGCAGTTATTAATACCAACGTCAAAGCATTGTTTTCACAGATGGCTTTAAACACATCTGGCCGTGCACAAACTGTTGCCATGCAACAGTTGTCTACGGGCAAGCGTATCAACTCGGCTAGAGATGATGCAGCCGGCATGGCAATCGCAACACGCATGACCCACCAAATTCGCAGCTTGAACCAAGCCGTGCGCAATGCGGGTGATGCGATCTCCTTGATCCAAACCGCTGAGGGTGCGACCAACGAAATCACAGACATGATGCAACGCATGCGTGAATTGGCTATCCAAGCAGTCAACGACACCAACGATCCACAACAACGTGGTTACTTGGATTTGGAATTCCAACAACTCAAACAGCAAATTGTCCAAATTGCCGACAACACGGAGTGGAACGGGTTCCCTGTGTTGAACGGTAAAGCTGGTGAGCAAGTAGGTGAGATGCCTGTTTACAAGGCCACATCTAATAACCAGTATGGCGACGTATTGTTGAGCCCAACTACTACTCGAGTGATCGAGGGCACTGCTTCTGGTGAGCAGCAAACCATTACTTTTGATACAACGGCTATTCCTGCAACTGCTTCAACCATAGAGACTGCGGCAGTAACTTTCCCAACAACAAGTTTGGCTGCAGGAGATTCGATCACTGTAGCTGGGTTAACTTTCACAGCGACTGCTGCAGTAACAAAATCTCAAATGGGCGATGCTTTCGCTTCACTCGCGAATGGTGCAACTACCGGAGCAAGCACTTTAGGTACATACAGTGGAACATTCTCTGGATATACCTCAGGTACCAATACGGCAGGTGTCGTAACTTTCACCAGTGTGGCCCGTGGAAATGTGACCAATATTGCATTGAGTGGTTCAGTAACCGCTCCTACTGCAGCCGTTACAGCAGGTGTTTCAGCCACTGGAGGATTTACCGGCACGCGAACATTTAATTTCGCTGGCGAAACGATCAATTTGCAGTGGGATGCCATTAAGAAGACAGATGAGTCAGGCGTGGATTCTGCGAAGCTGTTGGCTCAAATCAAACAGCAATTGGAATCTACAGATAAGTTTGGTACGGGTTCAGGTCGCTCAGTCGCTATCAGCGGAACGAGCTTAGTTTTGACATATGCTGCCAAAGACCAAGATGTCGCAGCTGCTCAATTAGTAGATGCATCGAACGACGGATTTTTCAAGGTCGGTACGGTTGCTGTAAGTCGCAATGCCATTACGCAAACGGATGAAAACTTTGACAACAACGGACGTTTCCTGCGTAGCGGAAACTTGGTTATTGAGCATACCGACACGAATAATGACGGTAGCTTGGATATCAAGGCTGTGTTTACTACCCCTGATAACAAGAGCGTCAATTTGACGGGTACTTTTGACAGCACCAAAGGCACTGTCAAATTTTTGAAACAAGACGGCATCAACAGTACGGTTATCTCAGACAACCTTACTTATGTCATGAAAGACCCTAATGGATCTCCCTTGGATGGAGTTGCATTGGAAAAAAATCTGAATTTACGTAACTTCAAATTGTCAGTTGACGTATCAGGCAGCATACCTGCGATGCGTGCTGGAGATTTGTTGATTAACGGCGTCGAAATTGGCGGATCTTTTGCAACAGACGATCCTTATTCACCCATCAACAACGCCAATGGTTCTGCTATTGCTAAAGCTGCGGCGATCAATCGCAAGGCTTCTGAAGGCAGCGGTCCTGTTGGTGAGTCGCAAGCCATTACCTTCTCGGGTACGCCTATCCCAGGTGTGATTACCGTGGGTGGTGTCAGCGTTGAACTCACAGCGATGGAAAACACGCCAGCTTTGGCCGTCGCAAAAATTGCAGAAACGATGCGCAACAGCGCCCAGTTTGGTCAGGGTTCCGGCCGTACGGTTAATTACGCCCCTGGAAGCACCATCATTGGTGTGGACTTTCCCGTCACGGATGGCCAAGTCAGTGCGATCGACGTGCAGCAACGCGATACCAATTTAGCCAGCGTGACCGATACAACGCGCCAATACAGCTCATCCTCTGCAGGAACTGGCGTATTTGCCAAGGTGAATGAGAACATCTTCACCGGTAAAGCTATGAGTGGCAATTCTGTTGTCTCAGGCGTTGTATTTATCAACGGTTATGCGTCAGCAAAAATTGAGACCTTGATGAACAACCCGCGTGATACCCGCGCCAATGTTGTGCGAGCTATCAACCTCATCAGTGACAAAACTGGCGTTGTTGCCGAAGACACAGGTTCAGACCAATTAGGCGTGACCTTGAAAGCGGCTGACGGCCGTAATATTGAAATTACTTTTGAAACAACCGCTATTGCAAGCGACTTCGGTAACCGAATTGGTATGCGCGAAGGTGTACAAAGTTCAACCATCTCTTTGGAATCGAAAATTCCAAACGCAGTTGTACTGTCAAGCTCTGCGGTCGGTGACATTTCTCGCGTAGGCTTACTCGAAGGAAACTACAGTAAAAATCAAGCAGTGGTCAATTCGAAGGAACGTCCTTTGGTTGATCCATCTGTTAAACAAGTCAGTAGCGCAGCGTTTACTGGCCCAGCGTTAGTGGGTGATAAATTCACGCTTGTCGTAAACGGCACTGAACACAGCATTACTGCAACAGCTGGACAAACAACACAATCGTTACGCGACGCAATGGTGACCAAGTTTGCAGCTGACAACGATCAAAACGTCGAAGTTTTGGCAGGTAATACAGTGGGCGAATTCGTCATCCGTGCCAAAACACCAGGACGCTCTTTCACGGCTGCTACGGCCATGGTGCCCACCACTGGTTCAACTGCAACGGTTTCTTCTGTGAAGACGGTTGTTGCAAATCAGATTGCCCAATTCAAAGCCTTAGGTGCGGATGACTTAGAAATCAATGGAATAAAAATCCGTGCTACCAATAATGCAGACGATATTTACTCTAACCAAATTGCAAGCAGCAGCAATCCAGCGGCCAGTGCCATTGCGATGGCCAAAGCAATCAATACACACACACCAGAAACTGGTGTGCGTGCGATAGCTAATCCCGTAGTATTGAAGGGAAGTTCAACTACAACTGGTTCAACCCAGTTGGCAACCTGGGATGCGGCGCCAAATACAGTGAAAGCTGTGAACGAGCCTGTAGGTATTCAGTCTCTCTACCTCAACGGTACGGAAATCAAGGTTGAGTTCAAAAAGGATGACACGCCCGCTGAACGCCGAATCAATTTAGTTAAAGCTGTCAACACATACAGTGGAACCCACGGCATAGTAGCTACCGATAACGGTAAGGGACTCACGCTAGAAGCGACAGATGGTCGAAATGTTTCAGTCTGGTACGACGCCAGTATTGAAGGTTTATCGCCTGCAAGTTTCGGATTGGATGAGGGCAGTGCCCAAAGTCAAATCTCTAAAGTCAAAATCGGCGGATCATCAGTTAGCACGGGCGATACAGTGACCGTACAAATTAACGGCACGACGATCACCACAACAGCAACTTCTGGTGTCACAACGCCAGCCGCAATGGCTACTTTGTTGATGACCGCCATCAATGCCAAGGTGTCTGCAAGTATCACTTTGGACGCAGACCCTTCTACTTTGGCATCTGCTAAGACACATATGAGCAATTTGATTGCTTATATTGACCCCAACGACTCAACTGCAGTGTTAGTGCAGTCAAAAGTTCCTGGCTCACCATTCGTCATGCTCGGTGCTTCATCCACGGATGATGCCCAAACTGTCTCCATGGGAACCGTCCAAGAAAACAGTTTTGGCAATAACCAGATCACCGGTATCGTCGGTGCAACTGAGTCATCCAGCGAAGCGCGTACGGTGTATGGCACCGTTCGCATGATTGCTGAACCGGCACATTTGCCAGCGCTGCCTTCCACAGACGGCAAAGCACCTAATTTGACGGGTGTGTCTGGTAAACCAATCAGCATCAACGTCGGTGACGATGGTTTCAGCTCTGCTAGCAACTTCTCTGACCTAGGCTTCTCTGTGGGAACCTTTGGCGGTCGTTCAAGCTCTGAGATGGATCCACCGCGCGTCGGACGACTGGCCTTCCAAGTTGGATCATCGGCTCGCCAAATGGTGACCATCGACTTGGCCGACTTCGGTAAAGGCGGACCCATCACTGGTGAAATCACGGGCGACGTAGACAAAGCTGTTGAGAACCGTACTGTGCGTATCAATACCCGCGACGGCGCAACTGCAGTTTTGAACTTGCTCGACGAAGCGATGGACAAAGTCAACGCAACCCGTGCCACCATGGGTGCTGTGATGAACCGTCTAGACCACGTGATCAACAACCTGACCAACGTGTCTATGAATATGTCTGCTTCACGCAGCCAGATTGAAGACGCAGACTACGCTTCTTCTTCTACTGAATTGGCCAAAACCCAAATCATGCAGCAAGCAGCGACTGCGGTGTTGGCGCAAGCGAACACCAGCCAACAGTCAGTCTTGAAGTTGTTAGGTAACTAATTAACTACTGGAAAGTAACGGCTAACCCATGAAAGCCGCCCAAGGCCAAACGCCTCTAGCAGCAGACCATGCAGCGGGTCCCACAAAGGGTCCCAACTGCTGGGACTGTCGCCATATGGCGATTACGTGGGACGTTCGAACTCCTTACAGCTGCAAATTGATGGGGTTTCGTTCGCGCAATATTCCCTCCATCGAGGTTTTACGCAATGACGGGCGCTTTTGTAGTGGTTTCACTGCCAAACCTGCGCCAACCGCTGCAAATACTCCCAAGCCCAAGCCAACTTTGGCTGTCGGCAAGACGACAAACCGTCGAAATACTGACCCTAGCACCCCTTTTCCGCAGATTAACTTAATCATTTAGGTTTCAATCGGTGCTGGCACGCACTTTGCATAACAGTCTTACCTTAATTTCTAGGCTGTTCAAAAGTGATTGCTTCTTCTGTCAACGTTATTCATGCCGTGTGGTTGGACCCATTTAGTCCGATCGACGACGCAGATCGCGCCCAGCTAGATGCCGCCGGCATCAGCTTGGAAACTGTTCGTACCCTTGGTGAGCTCACGCTGGCATTGCGCCGCGCGCACATGTTGGTCATTCGCTTAGGCGATAGCGCCGAGTTGTTGCAAGAGGTCCAAACGCTCATCGGCCAACTCGGTAACACCGTGCCTGTGCTGTGCCGCGTAGACCGCCGCCGTATGGAAGTCGCTGTTGACGCCATGCGTTTAGGTGCATTGCATGTGTTGCCTGCCGACGAATGGACGCCCGCTATTTGGCAAGAAGCGGTGCAAGGTTTGAATTCCCCAGAACTCACTACTAAGAGCTATGTGTTCGTAGACCCAACTAGCCAACACTTGCTGGCATTGGCACAACGCGTCGCGCAAACTGAAGTCACCGCTTTATTAGTTGGCCCAACCGGCGCTGGTAAAGAAGTCTTAGCCCGTGTGTTGCACGAATCATCTCCACGCGCCAAAGGCCCGTTTGTAGCCTTGAACTGCGCAGCGATGCCAGAGCATTTGATCGAAGACATGTTGTTCGGTCACGAGAAAGGCGCTTTTACTGGCGCTTTGAAAGAACACAAAGGTTTGTTTGAACAAGCCGAAGGTGGCACGATTTTCTTGGACGAGATTGGTGAGATGCCAATGAACTTGCAAGCCAAGTTATTGCGCGTCTTGCAAGAGAAAAAACTCAACCGTTTAGGCGGTGAGGCATTGATCGACCTGAACGTGCGTGTCATCGCTGCCACCAACAAAGATTTAAAACTGGCGATCGAGCAACGCGAATTCCGTGAAGACTTGTATTTCCGTATCAGCACATTCCGCTTACGTATTCAGCCTTTGAAAGACCGTCCAGGCGACATCATGCCTTTGGTCATTCAATCGTTGTCACGCCACATCAAAGGGGGCTTGCCTTTCACGGTGTCACCCGAAGCCCAAGCCATGTTGGCGAGCTACCCGTGGCCCGGCAATGTGCGTGAATTAGAAAACGTGGTGCAACGCGCCGTCGTGTTGTGTGGTGGCCGTGTGGTCACTCCAGCACACGTGATGTTTGACGATGCGGGTTTAGACGACCAAGCAGGTTACGCCAGCCAAATGGAAAACCTCGCGCAAACGATGCCTGCCGTCTCATATGCGCAGCCAACGTATACACAACCCACTTACGCGCAACCCGCGTCAAGTGCACCGATTGAAATTCGCCCGACTGAAACCCCTGTGAACTTAGAGCACGCCGTGATGGTGAGCGAACAACAGGTGATCATGGCTGCGATCCAAAGTACCGACAGCCGCATGGAAGCGGCTGCCAAGTTGGGTATCAGCCCACGCACATTGCGCTACAAGCTCGCACAACTGCGTAGCCGTGGCATGACAGAAGGAGTCGCCGCATGATCGATCGAATTTCTAATGCCAACGTCCAGTCCATGCTGGAGGTTTTGCGCAGTTACCAATCCCAAGCGACGGGTGGTGCAGGTTCAACCACTGAACCAGCGGCTACCAAAGTAGGCCAACCCACGTTTTTTGACTCCGTTAAAAACGCACTCGACAAAGTCAACGACACAGACAACAAAGCTGGCGCGTTGTCGGAAGCCTATGACCGCGGCGAAGAAGTGCCCCTCACCGAAGTGGTGTTGAGCATGCAAAAAGCTTCTCTGGCTTTTGAAGCCACCCTCCAAGTACGCAACAAAGTGATGAAGGCGTACGAGGAAATCATGAACATGCCGGTTTGATGTTGGACTGAAAGACAGATATGGCTACAGACACTCTCAATATGAACGCGATGACCTTGCCCTCGGGCCAGGCATCTGACAACGCCGCCTCTGCTGGCGCGGGCAATGCCACCGGCACAGCTCTCAAAGTAGATGGCGCTAAATTACCCGCATGGATCAATTCCAAAGAAGGCCCTGGCGCTTTGGTGATGGATGTATTGCGCCAACCCAGCGTGCGCAAAGCATTGCCTTTTATGGTGATCTTCATGCTCTTGATGTCAGTCGCGGTGTTCTTCACCTCGATGAAGCCTACGCCTTACCGTCCTTTGGTGTTGATGCTCAATGACGCAGACAAGCAAATCGCGATTGAAACCTTGAAGACTGCAGATTTCAAGCCGGAAGTAGATCCATCCACAGGTCAGTTGTCTGTTCCCACTACCCGTTACCAAGAAGCCCGCATGTTGTTGGCTTCCAAAGGTTTGCCACGCACAGAAGTCTCTGGCATGGACAACCTCAAAGATATGCCCGCCATGACCACCAGCCAGTTTATGGAACAGGTGCGCTATAACAATGCGATGGAGCAAGAGCTCTCACGCAGCATTGTGCAAATCGGCGGCATCAAATCTGCTCGTGTGCATTTGGCCGCGCCTAAGCAAAGTGTGTTTGTGCGTGACCGTGCACCTACCAAAGCATCGGTGATCATCACCCGCTTGCCTGGCCGCACGATTTCTGCAGCCAATGTGCAAGCGATCATTCAATTGGTCGCTTCCAGCGTGCCTTATTTGGCACCTGAGAATGTCTCTGTGGTGGATAACTTTGGCAGCTTGATGAATGAAATGTTGGTTGAGCAGCCATTAGGTTTGACTTCTGCCCAGCTCACACAAAAGCAGCAGATGGAAGACCTCTATCGCACGCGTTTGATCCAGTTGTTGGCACCTATCGTGGGTGAATCGAATGTCAGCGCACAAGTCAGCATGACTTTAGATTTCACACAAACTGAAGTCACTACGGAAGACTTTGACTCACAAGACAAAGGTCCTAAGACCCGTTCTGAACTCTTCGTAGAAGACCGCAATACATTGCGCGATGCGATTGGTTTGCCAGGTTCTTTGGCCAATACGCCTCCTGCGCAGAACAATCCACAAGCTACGACCCAATCGAACTCAGACCCCTTAAAAGGTGTGAGTGAAAAAGGCGTGCAAGTGACTGCGCGTAGTACCAAAAACTATGAACTCGACCGCTCGGTGCGACACACCAAAGGTGCGATGGGCACGATTACCAAAATTGGTGTGGGTGTGTTGATCAATGAGCGTCCTATTCCTGCTGGCACCAAGATTGAAAAGCCTGCCGATGGCTCTGCACCACCGACATCGGTTCCTTACACACCTGAAGAATTAGACCGTTTGAACCAGTTGGTCAAAGGCGCTGTGGGTTTCAACGAAACACGTGGTGACGTAGTGACGGTTGTGGCAACCAAATTTGAACCCCAGTTCGATCCATCGATCGTGCCTTGGTACCGTGATGAAAACTACCAAGTGATGGTCAACGCAGGTGTAGTCGGTTCTATCTTCTTACTCGTCTTGTTGCTAGTGGTGCGTCCGATGGTGCGTCGACTCACAGCGCCTGAGGTGGACCCAGCTGCTGTAGCTGCCGCTGCTGCCGAGGCTGCAAATGCTGAAGCCAAGATGGCGATTGAGGTGGCCACTGCAGAATCCGCTGCCGCAAAACTATCTGCCCAGCAAGCCCGTGAAGCCCACGAAGCAGAAATCGCAAGAATTGCAGAAGAAGCGATGTTGGCTGCACAAGAAGCCGCACGCTTGGCAGAAGAAGCGCGTATCGCTGCGATTGCCCAAGCCGAAGCGGAGGCCGCAGCCGCGAAAGCTGCCGCCGAAGCAGCGCTAGCCCAAGTCACTGGCGAAGGGGAAACTGAAGAAATTGAAATTCAAGAAGGCGAGTCCTTAGAAGAAGTAAAAGCCCGTATGGCCGCTATGAAACCTAAGAAACAGTCCATCTCTGCTGATTTGCTCAACACTGCAAATTCTTATGATGACAAAGTCGCTTTGATTCGTATGATTGTGGCTGAGGACTCCACCCGCGTGGCTGGCGTTCTTAAGAACTTGATCCGTCAATAACACCGAATAATTTAAGTTTAGGACTACACCATGGCTGATATCAATATGGGAATGACGGAGGCACTACGTGCTGAGATGGCCAACATTACCTCTACCCAACGTGCGGCAGTTTTGATGTTGCTCTTGGGCGAAGAACAAGCGGCTGACATCATTAAATTTTTGAATCCCAAAGAAGTACAAGCTTTGGGCGCTGCGATGGTGGCTGCGGCAGACTTTTCGCAAGAAGCTGTCAACGTGGTGTTGGACGAATTTGTAGACCACTTGAAGAAGCAATCTTCTTTGAGTATGGGTAGTACCGACTATGTAGAAAACGTGATGCGCCGCGCTTTAGGCGACGACAAAGCAGCGTCTGTGTTGAACCGCATCATGCCAGGACAAGCTAGCAAAGGCTTAGAAATTTTGACGTGGATGGATGCCCGTGGCATTGCAGACATGATCAAGGCGGAACATCCACAAGTGGTCGCCATCATCTTGTCATTATTAGAGGCCACCGTGGCAGCAGATGTTTTGAATTTTCTACCGCCCGAATCACGCGCAGAAGTGATCCAGCGTGTCGCTAGTTTAGACACCGTGCAACCTTCGGCCATGGCTGAACTAGAAGGCATCATGAAGATGCAGTTCTCTAAGAGCGCATCGTCACAGTCTTCAAGCTTTGGCGGCGTAGAAGCTGCTGCCAAGATCATGAACTTGACCAAGACCGCTTTGGAGTCCAGCATCATGAATGGTTTGAACGAGATCGACCCAGAGTTGATGCTCAAGATTCAAGACAATATGTTCACCTTCGAGAGCTTGGTAGGTGTGAACAACAAAGGTATTCAGGTACTCATGCGCACTGTTGAGCCTGACATGCTGATGGTGGCTCTTAAAGGTGCAAGCCCAGATTGCCAAGCCCGCTTTTTTGACAACATGTCTGAACGCGCGCGTGGCATGTTCCGTGACGATATGGAAGCCAAAGGCCCACAACGCATGTCAGATGTGGAAGAAGCACAAAAGAAGATCATGCGTATGGCCAGACAGTTGTCTGACTCTGGTGAATTGGTGCTAGGTGGCGGCGACTATGTATAACCATGTGGTTGCAAAGCGCTCAGGCATTGCTTGGCAGCCCGGATCTCAGCTGCACTTGCGTCGTTCTGAGTTGGGGTATGACACGACTGCTTGGGGCGAAGACACGCCGCAAGAATTTTCTGATGCGCCGTATCCGGAAAATCCAGATGGCTTCGCCACCGATGCGTATACATCGGTTACGCAAACACTGACTGAACAAGCCAGGCTGTCTTTGGCCTTATTGCAAGAGCAAGAGGCACAAGCGAGTTTTGATAGCAACCTGACGCCTGCGAAAACAAGTGCATCTGTGAATGCGCATTTGCCTTTTGTGATGGACGATTACGCTGCAGCAAAACGCATCAAGGTTTTGTTAGCAAAAGGTTTACTAGATAAAACTAGCACAGGACGGTTCGTAGATGATCTGTTCGTTACAAAAACTGGTTTTAAATCGGACGGCGAAGAATTGAATACACCGCCAACGCACTTGGAGGCTACACAAGAGGCCCTAGATGCAGTGTTGGACGACGCGGACGCGGTACCTGAGCAAACTACCGAAGAACAGCAAGAAGAGCTGGGAGTTGTTGCAGAAGTCAGTGGTATTTCTTTAGAAGAAATCGTGCAACGCGAACAAGCGCAGTTTGCCAAAGGGCTGGCCCAAGGAATGGAAGAAGGGAAGTCTTTAGGCTTTGAACAAGGTAAGACGCAAGGCATAGAAGAGGGCAAGGCGCTAGGCTTTGAAACAGGTAAAGCGCAGGGCATTGAGGAAGGTAAGGGCCAAGGTTTAGAGGAAGCTATACAAGAGGCGTTAGAAAAAGGTAAAGCCCAAGGTCTTGAGGAAGGAATCGCCCAAGGCATAGCGCAAGGCGAACGCCAAGCCCGCGAGGCAATGGAGCAAGAAGTCGCGACGCAATGCGAGGTGCTCTCGCAGGTGGCAGAAGGCTTGCATGACTTGCTACAAGACCCTCAACGGTTTTTTAATCCATTGAAGCGCTTGGCCATGCATATGGCGCAGCATATTGCTAAGCATGAGTTGAGTATTTCACCGCAAGCAATCGATGCGTTGGTGCAAAACTGCTTGAATGAACTAGACCACCCCATCAAAGGCGCGGTGGTAGTGGAGCTCAATCCACAAGATAAAAAATTACTAGAAACGTTGGCTACAGCTAATTTACAGGGTGTACACCTAGAAGCTGTGCCCCAATTGACGTCTGGCAGTGTGCGCGTGATTGCCAACGATATGGTGGTGGAAGACTTGATAGAAAACCGGCTTGAAGCTTTGGTCAAAAGTTTGGCGCTCCAAGAAGTCGCACCCCGTGCAGCAACACACATAGAAGCGGAGCTTCAAAAGGAATCTACGGAATCTTCTGAAGAAATATCTTTTGAGCCGTCTTTTGAGGCCGACGAACAGATTAAAAAAGATGATGGAGAGGTAGAAGATGTTCATTCCTGACGTCATCAATACTTTATTGATGGGTTTGATTTTCATGGTCATTGTGGTGACCGTGGTACGCCCGTTTGTGCTGCACATCGTCAACGGTTCAATGTCCACGGAAGACTTGCAAAAAGAAGCGATTGAAACCGTTCAGCAAGAAATGATGCGTGTCAGTATTTTGGCTGAAGCGCAGCGCAACGAACAAATTCGCTTTCAGCAATTGCTCTTAGAAGTTCCAGAAAAACCAAAACCCAAACCAGTCCCTGAAATCGATCTGGAGGCGGAAGAAGCCAAGGCCAAAGAAGAAGCAGAGGCGCACGCACAAGCGCTGGCCGATGCGGCAGCCGCTGAAGCGCAAGCAGCAGAGGCAGTTGAAGAATCTGCGGCTGAAGGCGAGGAATCCATCGCAGAAGGCGAAGCGGTAGAAGAAACAGCAAGCACCGAAATTGTGATGCAAGAAGGTGAGTCATTGGCTGATGTGAAGGCGCGTATGAAGCGCGAACAAGCCAAAGCCAAGAAACCCACGATTCCGCCAGAGTTACTGAACAACGCCAACAGCTACGAAGACAAAGTAGGCGTGGTGCGCATGGTGGTGCAAAATGACCAAAGCCGCGTGGCCAGCGTGATCCGCAGCATGATCCAAACGCAATAACCAACCTATCACTTTCCCATGCTTGATTTCGCACAAGAAGTAGAGACCACGCTAGAGCAATTGCGCGTGCCAGATCCGCAACGTAGCGGCACCTTGGTGCGCTTAGTAGGTTTGACATTAGAGACCCGCGGCATCATGGCACCTTTGGGTGCGTGTTGCGAAGTGATAGGTCAACATGGCCATCGCATTGAGGCCGAGGTAGTCGGATTCAATGACCGCACTTTGTATTTGATGCCGTTCACAGACCCTGTGGGCGTAGGTCCTGGCGACATGGTGCGCGTGATGCGCAACTCAGGCCAAGTCCGTTTGGGTGATGGCTTATTAGGCCGAGTGATTGATGGCCGTGGACAACCTTTAGATGGTCGTCCTTTGCCTGAATTACCAGACCAAATGACATTGTTTGGAAGTCCGCTCAATCCTATGGAGCGTGGCCCGATCAAATCAATTTTGGATGTAGGCGTGAAGGCCATCAACTCTGTATTAACAGTGGGTCAAGGCCAACGCATTGGTTTAGTCGCTGGCTCTGGTGTGGGTAAAAGTATTTTGCTCGGCATGTTGACCCGCTTTACCAAAGCCGACATCGTGGTGATCGGTTTGATTGGTGAGCGTGGCCGCGAAGTGCAAGCATTTATCAGTGAATCGTTGGGAGACGAAGGTTTGGCGAAGTCTGTGGTGATTGCCGCACCTGCGAACGTTTCTCCTGTCTTGCGACTCAAAGCCACGCACATGACCCATGTGGTCGCAGAATATTTTCGTGACAAAGGCTTGAACGTGTTGATGCTGTGCGACAGCTTAACGCGTGTGGCCCACGCACAGCGTGAAATTGGTTTGGCGATTGGCGAACCGCCTACTGCCAAAGGTTATCCCCCATCTGTGTTTGCCTTGTTACCCAATTTGATTGAACGCGGTGGCGTTGGTAGACATGGCCACGGCTCGATCACTTCGATCTACACCGTGCTCGCCGAAGGTGATGACGCATCCGACCCCATCGTGGACATTGCCCGCGCATCTTTAGACGGACAAGTGATGTTGTCGCGTACCCTAGCCGATCAAGCGCATTACCCCGCGATTGATTTGAATGGTTCAATTTCACGTGTGATGCAAACCTTGGTCGATAGCGAGTCATTGCGCCAAGCCAATCGGTTTAGACGTTTATGGTCTGTCTACCAACAAAACGCCGACTTGGTACAAGTGGGTGCTTATGAAGCCGGAACCAATCCTGAGTTGGATGAAGCGATTCGCTTGCGCGAACAAATGGTGATGTTCTTGCGCCAAGACATGCACATCAGCGAAGACTACGACGTCTCCTTGAGTAACCTCAAACACTTGATGTCATGAAACCCCGCGCAGCATGGCCCATCTTGGCAAAAAAAGCCAAAGAAAAGTGCGACCACGCCATGGCTGCTTTGGTCAAGGGTCGCGAAAAAATCAAAAACCTTGAACAAAGTCGCAACCGGATGGAAGCGCTTTATGCAGACTATCTGGCACGATCGATTGAAGCCGAAAAAAACTCGCTCAGCATGCAAGAGACGGTGAACTTTCGTGGATTCTTGCAACAAATACAAACTTTGATTAAACGTGTCGATGTTGACCTCCAACACGCTAAATTTGAGTTGGATGTTCTAAAAGGTAATTTGCTAGCAGCAGAGAAAAAACGCATCCAAATGGACACCTTGCAAGAGCAAGATGAGCGGCGAGTGAGAGTTGCCGCGGCTAAGCGGGAACAACGCGCTATGGATGCTGCGGGTGTGATGCTTTTTAATATGAAGTGACCAATGCAGGGTCCTATCTAGCGCTTTACGCTGGTATGGGAACCGTTTGGGTTTTATCTTGGTGTTTGCCATCCCGCTTGCAACCAATGCCAATAGTGGGGTTTGAATTCCCAAGGAATGAGGGTGGTGGGCGTGTCGTCCGCAAATACGTGTGAAGTCAGGTGGTCAAACCACACGCCTTGGGCTTGCAAGCTTTGCACCAAGGTTTGGCTGTAAGTTGCTTCCATATCTTTGGGATACGCGTTTTGCCGAACGTTTTGTATGCGTGAATCTAGTGAATGTGTCTCTAGGGTGGGACCCGACAGCAAATCATGGACGCTGCCCCAATCACGTCCTTGCAGAGTGGTTTTGAGTCCGCGCAGTTCTTTTTCTACCCGCACTTCATCGCGGATGCGGTAGCGGTGTTGCCCCAATATATTGTCAAACCAGATACTGGCTTGTGGATGTTGTGCCAGTATTTCAGGCAGATGAACTATTGCATCTAGTCGATAGTGGGTGATTTGCGTGTGACTTTTGCGCAGAGCAGCGCCATGTCGCCAATTAAATAGGTGCTGGGCTAGTGGGTCAATGTCATAAGCGGCAATGTGCGTGAATTGCGTGAGCCATTCGGTGGGCATCATCCAACCCGCACTGCAACCCATCAAAAGCAAATGCGCATGACGCGGCTGGCAACGTAATAAAAAGTTTTCAATATGTGTAACGGTGGGATGCCAACGCTTGTGGGATCGGAAGGCATGCATATGCCAGTTCAGTCCACCAGTGCCACCTGCATCTACCAAGTCTTTGAATATTTCGCGCATTCCCATAACTTGGAACTATATCTGTGCAAATTCCGCGCGCGGGTGCCAATTTGACCTGGCATATTGATTGCAAAGTCTATGGAAGCAGGCACTTTAGGTGTCAATAAACCGTCATTGCGCACAGGAAATTCATCATGCAAAGCTTCAATTGGGCCCAGTTCATCGCTAGTACGTTCAGTATCTTGCTGCTACTAGGCGTGGCATGGTGGTGGGTCAAGCGCAATAAAACCATGGGACTGCAAGGCAACGGCGAGCGCCGAATCCAGTTGGTAGAAGCACTTCCTTTGAGTCTGAAGCACAAGATGGTGTTGATCCAAATCGACAACCAAATGGTGTTGGCAAGTGTCAGCCCCAGCGAAGTCAAAACTCTGCACGCTTGGACCGAGGAGACATCGCATGTTGCGTAAACAAGTTTCCTTCAAACTTACCTTCGTCTTGATGGCGTTGTTATTGATTGCCATGTGTGTGATGCCGATGATGGCGCAAGCGCAAGGCATACCACTGGTCAATGTCAGTGGTGGCAAAGGCGGCCAACAATACAGCATGAGCCTGCAATTGCTGGGCTTGATGACAACGCTCACGCTGTTGCCATCGATGTTGCTGATGATGACCTCGTTTGTACGCATCATCATCGTGCTATCTATCCTGCGCCAAGCTTTAGGTACCGCGCAAACACCGCCCAATACTGTCTTAGTAGGACTGGCTTTGTTTTTGACCTTCTTCATCATGTCGCCCGTCTTCGAGTCGGTCTACAAAGACGCAGTGGGCCCCTATATGAATGCCAATTTGGACTTTGACAAAGCATTGATCAAAGCGGAAGCACCTGTTCGTGATTTCATGATGAAGCAAACCCGCGAAGACGATATTGCGATGTTCATGCAAATCGCCAATCGTCGTGAGTTAGACAACTCTTCACAAGTGCCTTTCACTACGCTGATGCCTGCGTTCATCACGTCGGAGATCAAGAGCGCTTTCACGATTGGTTTCTTGATCTACATCCCTTTTGTGGTGATTGACTTGATCGTCGCCAGTGTATTGATGTCGATGGGCATGATGATGCTCTCGCCCATGATTATTTCGATGCCAATCAAACTCATGTTGTTTGTGTTGATCGACGGGTGGACGCTCTTGATGGCGTCGCTGTCGAATAGTTTTGTTTTTTAAGGAAGAAGCACCATGGATTCAGCAGCTGTAGTAGATTTAGCGCGTCAAGCGCTCTGGATGACCATGCTCATCTCAGCTCCCTTGCTTTTGGTCGGCTTAGTTGTGGGTTTGGTAGTGGGTATTTTCCAAGCCGCCACCTCCATCAACGAGCAAACGCTTAGTTTTATTCCTAAAGTGTTTGCAATTGGCTTGACCATTTCCATCATGGGAGGCTGGATGATCAACACCATGGTCGACTACACCAAGTCCATCTTCACACGCATTCCTAGTTTGTTCATGTAATTTTGAGCTATGAATCTAGCGCTCATCGACATTCTTGAAAAGTTTTTGGTCATTGTTTGGCCGATGCTGCGCTTGTCTGCATTTTTAGCGTTCACCTCCATTTTTTCTATCCGTGCAGTGAATCTTCGCATTCGGATGTGTCTGGGTTTTGCTTTGGCATTTTTTGTGTCGCAACAAATTGATATTCCGCGTATCGATCCACTGACTGCAGAAGGTTTGTTGGAGATATTTCGCCAAATTTTGATTGGTCTGACCATGGGTTTGGTGTTTCAAGTCGCATCTGCCACCTTGGTAGTGGCTGGTCAGGCGGTATCGGGCTCTATGGGTTTGTCGATGGCTAACATGATTGACCCTAACATGGGTAGCGTGCCTGTGTTGTCTTCACTTTTCAACATCATGGGCACCTTGATTTTCTTAGGTATTGGTGGGCATTTGATTGTGTTTGGCTTGGTGTTGGAATCATTTAAGTTGCTACCAATTGGGCAAGAGTTTTTCTCCCAAGATATGTTGGGCAAGATGATCAACTGGAGTGCCATGATGTTCTTAGGCGCTTTATTGATTGGTTTGCCTGTGATGATGACTTTGCTTTTCATCAACATTGGCCTTGGATTTGTAGCCCGTGCCGCACCAAGTTTGAATATTTTTACCGTTGGCTTTCCCGCCTTGATCTTGGTGGGATTTGTCATTTTGATCTTCTCAATGGGCAACAACGTCTCGCGCATCCAATGGGTGTGGGCGCAGGCGTTTTTAGTGTTGCGATCATTTTTAGGAAGTTGATTAGGTAGCTGATATGGCAGAAGAAAGCGGCCAAGACAAAACCGAAGAACCCACGGCGCAACGATTAAGCAAAGCGCGCGAGGAAGGTCAAATTGCGCGTTCGCAAGAACTCGCGCCTGCAGCCATGATGGTGATGGCTACTTTATTTTTCACCATGATGGGGCAATACATATTCAACAGCATGGGCAATTTGTTCAAAAGCCAGTTGCAGTTTGATAGAAAAATCACCGACAAAGCTGAGTTGCTCCCTGCAATTTTTGGCAGTGCCATCGTCGATGGGTTTGTCATCGTTTTGCCCCTCATTGCCATCATGGCAGTGATTGCCGCGCTGTCGACCACGTTGGCGGGTGGATTTATCTTTTCGCCCAAACTTGCCCTTCCTAATTTTGGCAAGCTCAATCCTATGAGTGGCTTGAAGCGTATGTTTGGCCCTGATGCATTTATTCAACTGGGTAAATCGGTCGCTAAGTTTTTAGTAGTTGGCGCCATTTTGTTGGTGTCGGTCATGAACAATTTGAATGACTTGACCAATATTTCGCAAATGGATTTAGGCCAAGCAGTAAAAATTGCTGGCACCATCATTGTGGATTCTTGTTTTTGGTTGAGTTTGGGTTTGGTCTTGGTGGCATTGGTCGATGTGCCATTGCAGCGTCACCAATTGAACAAGAAACTCAAGATGACCAAGCAAGAGGTCAAAGACGAAATGAAGAACTCGGAAGGTAACCCCGAGGTCAAAGGTCAGATCCGCCGTCGCCAACGCGAAATTTTGAACAACAAGATGATGACCAAAGTCAAAGACGCTGACGTCGTTATCACCAACCCAACCCACTTTGCGGTGGCCTTGTCGTATGACCCCAATGGGGACGGTGCACCTATCTTGGTGGCTAAGGGCGAAGACGGATTGGCAGCACGTATTCGTGAGGAAGCAAGCAAGAATGGGGTCTATCTCTTTGAAGCACCGCTGCTAGCCCGCGCCTTATACTTCACGACTAAGTTGGATCACCCCATCCCAGAGGCGCTATACCATGCTGTGGCTCAGGTGATTGCCTTTGTGTTTAGTCTGAATCAGTCTTACGGAAGAGGCCAAGAAGTGATCAAGCCGGACCCGAAAATTCCTGACGAGATGAAATTTGATGCCAACGGTGTCTTGATGAACTCTTAATCTCCAATTAAGCCCGCATGACCGATATCTTCCAAAGCCCAGGTGACCGATTACGGTTGGAAATCCTTTTGAAATCGTTGACCGAAGGCAGCATCAATTTGGCTGTCCTGAGCCAACATGATTTGATCCTGGATTTTTACGGCAACCTATTTGAAGAACGCTTGCGTGCTGCGGGTGAACAAAACATCGAGTTTTGTACCTCCACCAGCTCTGAGCAGTTGGTGCAAACCTTTAACGACATCTTGTCGGAACTCACGCTCAACCAAGCCACAGAAAAAGAAAAAAAGTTAGCGCCACGCCGCTTCTTGGTATTTCGCGACTCCATATTGATGCAAGAGTTTGAGTTGCAACTGCTTGCAAGACTGGTCAATGGATTTCCAGCTGGCAATATCAGCGTGATTTTGCTCATCAACAGCGCCGGCAACTACCGTAAAAAGTTAGAAGCATTTGGTAAAAACCTATTGCAATGGGAAGTAGAAACCAAAGCGGGTGAACCCAAACGTGTTTTGTCCGATTGGGTGGCTGATACACCTGATCCAGCCCCTCCATCCGAGCCACCTGTTTTGCAACCGATGTCGGCTGAAGACTCGGAGGAAGCGCTCAAGCAACTCAATATGCCCAAGAAAACGTCTTGGCGTATTCCTGGGTTGGGCAAAAAAGCCCAGCCTCAGCCAGCCCCTGCTTCCTCAGCTGCTGCAATGCCAGCTCCGGCACCTGCATCTTCAACACCTTTCAAGCTGCCAGAAGCGGCACCCGTTGCGGCTTTTGATGCGCAAACGCCGCGTGAGCCAATATTAGGTGCGCCAGTTCTCGGTGTGCCTGCCAGCGCCACAGTCGCTTCATCTGCACAAGCAGCAGAAGCAGATGTTTTCAAACGCGGCACAAGCAAACCACGCTGGGGTATTGTTTTATTTGTGTTGCTGATGTCTTTAGTAGTCTTTGGCTTTATGTACAAAGACATGTTGCTGGAAGAAGCCGAGCTCTTCAAGAAATATTTATTACGCGGAACTCCTGCTGCACCTGCACCCGGACCAGTAGCCAGTGCACCAGAGCCTGCTGCATCTGGCGCGGCACCAGTTGCAAGCGACGTGGCTTCCGATGCTGTTGATATGCAGGCAACGCCAGCGAGTGGCAGCATGGTTGCTGTACCTGTAGCTTCCGAGCCTCTTGTAGTTGCACCTATTAAAGAGACAGAGAAAAAAGAACCCTCTAAAAAAGAAGCTCAAACTAATACGCCTCAAGCCGATAAAGTATCGGATACAGATTGGGTAAGCCAATTGCCAGATGACGGATTCGTCTTGCAACTTGCTGCATTTGATGTGGAAGAAGAAATGCTCACCTTTAAACGCAGCCAGGCAGCGTATGCCTCTGCTCGGGTGATGCAGGTAAGAAAAAAAGATACAAACAAACGCTACTTCATTTTGTTGGCTGGCCCGTTTGAGACCAAGCCAGAGGCTGATCGATTTATGAAATCAAGCCCCTTGCTTGCAAAAGGATGGTTACGCAGCGTGAAGTCTGTCAAAGCACAACTGACCAAGGCCTAAGAGAGATAAGGATCGACATGAGTAGTACAGAAGCCGACGTTATCTCCAACAAAGGTCACGAGACCTTCGAGCCTGCTTTTGAATCAGACAAGGTGCCACGCATCCAGGTGCCCAATCTGCCTGAGGATGCGCAAGGTCTTTCCGCAAGGGAATTGGCCCAAGTCCCCACCTTGCATGAACCAGAGGCTGCACACATGCCTGAAGCGGTGAAGGTAGCTGTTCCTACTGTCGATTCCTTAGCAACAGGCGCGGATGCACCGAGCCCTTCAGTCTTAGACGAGTTAGACGCATTGCCCATATTGGACGAAGTTCATGCTCAAGAGATGCCTGTCCACGTCGATACATGGATAGAGGTGCTCCATAAGCGCACCGAAAAGCTAACCGAAGACATCAGGCAGCTGCATGAGCGGCTTGATGTTTTAGAAGAACAATCAAAGGGTTGACCATGGCGGAAGCGGAAAAAAACACGGAAGACACAGCGGTGCTCGAAGCGCCGGTGGATGAAGTCGAAACGACGGACGCTGTGGAGTCAGGTGAAAACACGTCTGAAGGCGATGCAGAGACTATCTTGGACGTAGATGCAACCGCTGACCGCTTGACAGATATCGCCAGCCAGTCTTTAGACAGCAATGAGGTAGCCCGTCAGATTGAAGAATTAACTTCGGTGGTTTTAGATTCAGCCGAGGTGTCAACACGTTCCGCGTCTATTGCTGCCGATGTGAGCAGCGCCATGCGCATGGTGGTGGCAAAAATCGAAGAAACCAACCGCCGCAATGTTTTGCATTCCCGCATCATCCTCGGAGCTGTTTGCGTTAGTTTGTTGGTCGCGATGGGCTTTTTCTTTGGCATCACTTTAAAAATGACCAAGTCGATTAAAGAATTGGATGTGATGACGTATGCCATGTCTAAGCGCATGATCGAGATTGACGGAAGCATCAGTGCGATTGGTAAAACGAATTCTGATTTCTCTGAAATTACAGACAAGCAAGAAGAACTCAACACCACGCAGAAAAATGTCGCCAACCGTTTAGACGAAATTGGCCGCGTGATGTCTGGTATGCCTAACTTGGTCGCCGATCAAAACAACAAACTGATTGACGCCAAATTGCTCGCCATGAATAAATCTTTGGCTTCTATGGAAGCCAAGATTGCTGCCAACATGGACGCTGACAAATTGAAGCAGCAACCTGTGCAATTGGTGTTGACTGAAATTCAAAAATTACGTACCGACACCAACCAAAGCTTGCAAAGCATGCGTTCTGAGATGAACCAAAGCTTGCAAACGCGGGACAAATTACAGGCTTCTGCCTATGAAGAAGCTGTGAAACGTGCTAGCAATGCTGCTGCTGCTGCACAAAAAGCAGCTGATAGTGCAGTCGCGGCTGAGAAGGCAACGGCAGCAGAGCGTCTGAATGCTCAAAAGGCGGCTGCTGAGAAAGCGGCTGCTATGCGCTTTGCACCGGCTGAAAAGCCACCAGAGCGAACCCAAGCCGATAAAGCAGCGGCTGACAAAGTTGCTGCGGAAAGAGCCGCAGTAAGAGTAGCTGCTGAAAAAGCCGCAGCCTTGGCAGCTGAGCGTGCTGCGGCAGCTGAGCGTGCCGCAGAGAAATCCCGTGCAGCTGCAGCCCAAGCTGCCGCGGCGCCACCGGCACCTCCGCCAGCACCTGTTGTGCGCGAGCGTCCTATTCAGTATCCAAGAGCGGCTGACTAAGCGTTTAGCCCAAATCGACTGGCACTTGCATGTGGCCAGTCTTGGTAGACCTGCGGTAATTTGCTGATATCAGTGTCTAGCAAAGCGTTGGCCGGTACGGTGTCCACCAACTCCGATAAATGCAGAACTTGTGTTTCACTCACGCGCTGCATGATGTGACGTGGAGAAAATTCACTCGGGTCTTGAAGTCCAGCAGCTTCCAATAACTCTTGCAGTGCTTCAAGCGTGTTGCGATGAAATTTCTCAACCCGCTCGGCTTTGCTAGGTACCACCAACGCCATTTGACGTTTAGGGTCTTGGGTAGTCACACCAGTAGGGCAGTTGCCCGTGTGGCAAGTCTGCGCTTGAATACAGCCTAGCGCAAACATAAAGCCACGTGCACTGTTACACCAATCGGAACCTAAAGCAAAAGCGCGGGCCATATCAAATGCGCTCACAATTTTCCCGCTAGCACCTACGCGTATGTGATCACGCAAACCTGCACCCACCAAAGTGTTGTGTACCAAACGCAAACCTTCTTGTAATGGCATACCGATATGGTCAGAGAACTCTAAGGGGGCAGCACCTGTGCCGCCTTCAGAACCGTCGACCACGACAAAGTCTGGATAAATTTTGCTCTCAAGCATGGCTTTGACAATGCCAAACCATTCCCAAGGATGTCCGATACACAGCTTCATGCCCACTGGTTTACCGCCGCTTAAGTCGCGCAGTTGTTGCACAAATTGCATCAACTCATGCGGAGTCGAGAAGCTACTGTGGCTGGAAGGTGATACACAGTCTTCGCCAACGCCGACTCCACGTGCTTCTGCAATTTCTTCGGTGACTTTGGCACCAGGCAGAACGCCACCATGCCCAGGCTTTGCACCTTGGCTGAGTTTGATTTCTACCATTTTCACTTGGTCAGATTTCACGTTTTCAGTGAAATGTTCTGGACTGAAATTACCAGATGCATCACGACAACCAAAGTAGCCTGAGCCAATTTCCCAAATCAAATCACCACCGTGCGTGCGATGGTGGCGCGAGATCGAGCCTTCGCCTGTGTCATGCGCAAATCCACCCCGCTTAGCGCCAAGGTTCAATGCCAATATTGCATTGGCACTCAGGGCGCCAAAACTCATGGCAGAGATATTGAATCGGCTGATGTTGTAAGGTTGTTTGCAATCGCGGCCACCAATTTGAATGCGAAAGTCATGGCTATTGAGTTTCGTCGTTGCAATCGAATGGTTGATCCATTCATACCCAACCGAACGCACATCGAGTTGTGTGCCAAAAGGCCGTTTATCGCTCTCGCCCTTCGCACGGGAGTAGACCAAACTACGTTGTGCACGAGAAAACGGGGAAGCGTCAGTCTCTGACTCTAAGAAATATTGTCGAATTTCAGGCCGTATGTATTCGAACATGAAGCGCAAATGCCCAATGACTGGGTAGTTACGCAATATGGCGTGCTGTTCTTGTTGAAGGTCATGTAAGCCGACCAAGCTTAGACATAAAAATAAAACAGGCCACCAACCACTTAGGCCTGTTACGCCAGCACCTAGCAAGGTGAACACCAGCAAAACCACTGACCCCAAAAATGCGGTGTAGCGCACCGGATAGATTGTGTTTAATTTCTCCAGCATGCAGCTAACTCCTTTGGCGGTGGGAAAGACTATCTTCTTTGATTGAGCTTTGCCGCTAGTTTAGTTTGAGCCAGGGCTGAGACTTCAGATCGCAGACGCGCAGAAGTGAGTTGTTGGTCGGCTACGTTTTGCACATCTTTGAGGTGCGACATGATGGACGAACGAAGATCGACTAGATCAACTTCTAACTTACGCGCGCGCTCTTGCAATTCGCGTTGCAAGGCCATGCGTTGAGTCAATAAATTGACTTCGGCAGCAATCGTGCGCCAAGTTTGGGTGAGCTCATCCGACGGTGCAACCCGGAGTTGGTCAAACAATTCGCTGATCAAGGGATCAAACATAGGTGAGCCAGTGTCTTGCGATTGCATGGGCTCTTGCATCTCCGTCAATGTTGGCACTTTCTCAGGCGCATAGTTGTACTGAGGAGAAGGCGGTGCTTCAGCAGGTGCAGCCGCAGCACGGGCATGCGATTGCAGCAAGGCATTGACCTGTCCCCAGCCGTCGTCAGGTGAATACTGCTTGAGGCCCTTGAATGACAAAAATTGTGGTTCGGTACTCATTTGCTCAATATGCCCATAGACATGCGTTTAAGGAATTGAGGAATCCCCATGGAGGATATGCTGTTGGTCTCTTCAGTCGCTGGTTGCGCACTAGGCGTCGTGGGTCGTGCCACTGTGTTTGTCTGCGTAGCTGTGTCAGTGCTTGGTGCGCTTTCACCGACTTTATGCAAACGATGGCGACCTAATACAGAGTACTGGTTTGACAAAGTACTTGTGCGCGCCAACAAGTTTTTGGGCGGTGCGTTTAGCGTATTGGATTGGTGGGTGCTTCGAACGCCATTGAGGGCATTGATGCGCGTGGATGCAGTCGTTTGACGCATACCTTGTGCGCTGGCACGCATTTCACGTGCAGTGCAAACAGCTTTACCGAACTCAATGAAAGATGTCCCGCATTCGTCGGGCAAGTCCATTAAATAACCACGCTCAAACATTTCGCGCGCGCTTTGCGCTTCCAACACAGGTGGCGACAACATAAAGCTGACAGGAAAGCGTTGCTTAGTGAAGGTATCGCTTTGCATTTGTTCATTGTGAACGCGCGTAGGACAGACCAGCAGAGTAGGCGGTGTATGGATGGCGGAATCAAATACCCAGCGGTGGCGACTCAAAAAACCTGCAGTGGCGGCCAGTTCAATTTCTGAAACCGATGTCGGCACGATGACCAAGTCGTATTCAAACATCAACTCACCCGCAATCGAGTCTGTCCATGTCAAATCGCAAATCACAACGTCAGAGCTGCTGGCGGCACGCCGTAAGTGCAGACGGGCGTCAAGAATAGGACGATTGCCACCTTGGTCCAGGGGCAAGATATGGTGCTGCACCACGATACCAATATTAGGTGCCCGGTTCAGCCATGTGCTGGAGGAGCCGTGGGTGTCAAAGTCAACCAAGGTGACACTTTGACCTTGACGGCGTAGGTAAGCGGCCAAGTTGGCAGACACGGTACTCTTGCCGACGCCACCCTTTTGACTGGTGACCAAAATTTTGAAAGTAGACATTCACTAACTCCAGATTCGATAGCTACTGCTTTACGGGATAAAAAACAGAAGCGGGGAATGGAATTTAATAGCTAGATGGAATACCGTCAACATTGATAATTTTGTGATTAAGTCGTCTAAAACGACAAAAATATCACTTTGAAGTATCCATTAGTATTCAAAAAATTTGAAAAAGAAACTAAATGAAGAATAATTGCTATGTTGTTGATTCATAATGTTTTTTAAATAAGTGTCAAAAAAAACAACACTTTTACCCTTTCATAGATGTTTACCCTGTCACAAGGCATGCAAAACCCTCCAGTAAACTCATCAGGTCTAAACCTTTTGAGTTCCTATAAACATGTCTTCTAAACACCTCAACCGAATTGCCGTTGCGTTAGCAGCCTTGGTGCTTGCCGCTTGCAGCTCTACCAAGCTTGCTGAAACCGGTGATGTCACTGGCAAAGCGGTAACAGCGGCTCCTGCCAACCCCGCCCCAGCGCAATCCGCAGTGGCTCCTGTGGTGGCTGACCACTTGAACCCCAGCAGCTTGATTTCTAAAGAGCGAAGCGTCTACTTTGACTTTGACCAATTTGTCATCAAAGCCAACGACGGCCCCTTGATCGAGCGTCAAGGTAAATATTTAGCCAGTAAGCCAAGTTTGGCAATCCGCGTGGAAGGCAATGCCGATGAGCGCGGTGGTCGTGAATACAACTTGGCGTTGGGACAAAAGCGCGCTGACGCTGTTGTGCGTGCATTGAAAGTCTATGGCGTTGGCGATAAGCAGCTCGAAGCAGTGAGCTTTGGTAGCGAGAAACCAGCAGCCCAGGGACACGACGAATCCGCATGGGCACAAAATCGCCGTGTTGATTTAGCCTATCCCAACAAGTAAATCTTGCACCTAATGACCAACCGTAGCTGTTGCATCTTCTGATGCAACTCAATAGCGAAGTTATCACCACACCACCGCGTGCTTCGGCCACGGTGGTGTTGTTACGTGATGCCCCACAAAAAGGGTTAGAGGTATTTCTGTTGCGCCGCCATACCGACTCAGCTGTACTGGGCGGTGCCTACGTTTTTCCTGGTGGCAAATTAGATGAAGCAGACAGCAGCGAACATGTATTGCGTCATTTGGACAGAGACCCACACGACTTGCACCTTTCATTGGCTGAACCAGAAATTCAAACCCAAATGGCAGCAGGCCTGTATGTCGCCGCAATTCGTGAGGCCTTGGAAGAGTGTGGTGTGTTGTATGCCCGCGCACGCAATAGCGAAGCTTTGGCGCACGATAAGTTGCAACGCGCGCAATGGCAACAGCGATTACATGCTGGAGAAACTTTTGCAGATGTTTTGGCTTCTGGAGATTTGCAACTAGACACCCAGCATTTGGCGCCATGGTCTAGGTGGATCACACCGCGCATGCCTTCAGTCACCAGCAAGCGATTCGACACACGGTTTTTTGTGGCGGTGTTGCCACCCAACCAAACACCCATACACGACGATGTCGAGGCGGTTGACAGCATTTGGTTGACACCACGAGACGCGTTGTTGCGGTATTGGGACCGTGGCATCAGCATGGCTCCACCGCAAATCATGACCTTGGTAAATTTACTGCCTTACAGCGATTGCGCGAGCGTATTACGTGCAGCGTTGGCAAGAAAACCTTCTGCCGTGATGCCGGAAACATTCGACGCAGATGGACTCCGTCACATTTGCTATCCGGGAGATCCTCAGCACTCTATCCCAGAAAAAGCCATGCTCGGGCCTACGCGTTTGCGTTTCATAGAGGGACGCTTTGAGCCGAAAGATGGGGTGGGAGCATTTTTAGACCCTGAAGGGATCTAAAGAATTTGGTGGCGCTTCACGGATTCGAACCGCGGACCTGTGGATTATGATTCCATCGCTCTAACCGACTGAGCTAAAGCGCCGAGCCGCAAATTATAGCGAGACTGCGGCGAGAGTTTTAAAGGGGTGTGGCAAATTTGCCGCTATTCAAGTATTCACAGCGCTTTGCATAGCGCCAGACATCCTGTCGAAGTAAGTGTTAGCGGCTTTTGTGGGAACTAAAAACTTGGTATGGCGGTTTTTACCTTCAAAAGTCTGTTCAATATCTTGAATGGTATTTTTTCGACCGTCCAATGTTTGAACTATACGAAGGAAACGCAAATATAAATCGTTCATAAATGGAGTGTCTTCATTCTTGAGGTGAGTAACCTTATGGCGGTGAGTACCAAAGTCGTACCGAGTAGATTGCCTAGCGCCATAACTAGCAGGCTTTGCAAAAATGCATCAGATTTTCCGTTGAAGAAAAACCAAAGTTGGTGAAGTGTTGCGCTGATCAATGCGAAAACTACAGACATTTGCAAAATGGCTTTTGGGGTGATTTTGATAAGTTCTTTATCGATGCTTAAAAAGTCAATACAAATCTTGCGCGCAAGCAAAGGGGAACCACCGGATATCAAGGCAGTAATAAGCGTGCGAGCAACTGAATCTAGATAGTAGATCTCAAGTCCAATGATGAAAGAGGCCAAAGCGATCCCGATTGCCCCGTCAACGATAGCTGTTAAAACGAGAAGAAGTTGAAAACCGCTGGGAATAAAAATCCAGTTAACACCGTATGAGAACTCATAAGTATCAAACAGCAGTTTATTAAAATAAAAAACCAAATAGTAAAAGATCGCGCAAGCTAAAACGAGAGCAGTTCTTTTTGTGAATGTCATGTAAATTATTTTAAGCCAGGTGCTTTTCACGGGCTACTGAGATAATAAGCCATGCATTAATTTTGTTTTGCAAATGCATGTCTTGTCTGGATGGAGCTGTAATTGAAACACAAACAATATTCTGTGCCGCAAACTGCAAGCGTGCGCATTGCGCTGAACCTCATGGTTGTGGCGACCAGCGGTTTGCTCATGATGGGACCTGCTATTGCCCAGAACAAAGATGCACAAGTTTGTAATGTGGCTGATTTCAAAATGCTTGCGCTTGCAACCAATGACGAGCAAGCGCGTGAAAAATCTGTCGGTGATTGGTTGATGAAATTCGGTAAAGCTTGTGCGGCAGATCAGATTGGTTACATACGAACCAATTTGGCGCCTTGGTTAGGTACGGCAAATACCTTGAAGATTAATCAAAGTATTGAGAGTCTTTTGGCTGAGAAAAAAGCTACACAGAAAAATTACGATGCGGATACCAGCGAGTTAGAGAAAAACAAAAACAACCCGCTTGCCAATAAACCGCAAGCAGAGACAGTGTCTACCAGACGCTAGCCCCCATCCTTCAACCTTCACTTTGCGCCAAAGCGTTGATTGAAAACCACTGTTGCATTGGTTTGCGTTTTTCTGTCGAGCAAGGGACTGTTCATCAATAAACCCGTGGCACTCGATTTACCCACGCCAATCACGACGTCAATGTCTTGGGTGACCGCCACCATAGCGCCCCACAACGTATTGCTGTAGAGCGTGCCAGAGGTGGTGGGCGTGTAGGTGCTGTAGGTGTTGGAAGACCCAGCTTGCGCACTACTTACACCATAGTAGGTCTGCAAATATCTTTGATTAGCCCAATAACGCGACACATCAATAAATGCATTGACTCGGCTGACAACGGGGATGCCCAAGGTCACGCCCCATTGCGCTAAGGCACCGTTGGTGGCTCGCAAAGCACTGCTGTAATTGCCATACACCGTGACAGCGTCTTTGATGGGTTGCCATTCGCCCCATGCATAGGCGGCGGTTGAACCTGCCACATTGCCCATACCGTTGTATCTTGTATCGGCGGAAGCGTAGCGCCCCATCATGTAGTTGATGGAATAACCTACCTTGACTTGCTCGTTACGCACCAACCACAAGCCAAGGCCGTTTTGAACACTGGCAAACCCTTTTGCAGTTTCGTAAGTCACGTTGATCGTTGGATCGTTTTTATAGGTCACCAGCACGCCGTTCAACAAAGATTGGTTGGAGCGGTTGATGCCGTAGGTGACTTCGAATTTATCCGCAACGCCAGTCTCTTGGGCCCACGCAAGGGGCAGAGAAAAAACTACGAGCGCGGATGCAACTAAATGTATGGTTGCAATGGACATAGGTCAGTAGGGCAGGGGACAACTTTGCATCGTCAATTATTTGTTAGTGAAAGCAGCGGCGCGCTTATTGACAAACGCATCCATCCCCTCTTTTTGGTCTTGGGTTGCAAACAAGGCGTGGAACAAACGACGCTCAAACATCACACCGTCAGACAGCCCGCTTTCAAAGGCGCGGTTAACGGATTCTTTAGCGGCACGCGTAGCAACTTGCGAATAGCCGCAAATCATCAAGGCGGCGCCCAAGGTTTCTTCCATCAGTTTGTCTAGTGGCACCACGCGACTTACCAAGCCAGATTTTTCTGCCTCCACAGCGTCCATCATTCGGCCGGTGAGTGCTAAATCCATAGCTTTGGCTTTGCCTACGGCACGTGGCAAGCGTTGCGTGCCACCCGCGCCTGGGATGATGCCGAGTTTGATTTCGGGTTGGCCAAATTTGGCGTTGTCTGCAGCGATGATGAAGTCACACATCATGGCCAATTCACATCCACCACCCAAGGCAAAACCGCTGACTGCCGCGATGACGGGTTTACGCACAGAGCGAATAATTTCCCAATTGCGGGTGATGTAGTCATTCACATATACATCTGCAAAGCTGTAAGTGGCCATGGCACCAATATCGGCGCCGGCGGCAAACGCTTTTTCGCTGCCTGTGATGACCATGCAACCGATAGCGGGGTTGTCGTCGAATGCTTTGAGTGCGGCACCCAACTCGGTCATGAGTTGCTCGTTAAGTGCATTCAATTGTTTAGGACGGTTAAGGGTGACGACGCCCACTTTGTCAGCATCGATGCGGGTTTGAATCATTTCGTAGGTCATGAAAATTCTCTGGTAGTGGAAGTGGAGTTGAAAAAAGCCATCAAGGCACGTAATGAAACACAGCATACCCAAAGGCCAATGGCTGAGGAAAACGCCAGCCTTGGCGTGTCAGGTCGTAAACAATGGGCGTGGTGTCTTGTTTTTGCGCCTGCATCCATTGCATGGTGTTTTGGACGCAAGCGTTAGAAAGCAACTGCGCTTCAGTCGGATGCCCCTTGCCGAGGTCGCAAACGATCACGCCGCCTTTTGACTGCCAACCTATGACAGGCGATACAGAAGCCTCCCTGCTATCAGGTAAGTTGGGTAATGCTTGTATTTTTGGATCAGCATAAAAGCCCACCATTGCGTTCAAGCCCCAGTCGCCAGCGGACCATTGCAAGGGCACATCAGGATGGCGCTTTTGCCAATCTGAAGCGAGCTTATGGCTGGCTATTTCAATCGGACGGTAATACTCTTCATGGCCCTCGTTGGCCCAGTAGACCGTGAGTGCCGAACCCAAGACTGCTAATACGACCAAGCCCTTAATCGTCCAAATATGCATAGTTGACAACACTTGGTCTAGCGTCGAATTCGTTGACTGGAGAGACAAATTTCGCAGCCACATCAAGCTAAAAGCAAAACCAAGCGGTATCGCCCAAGGTGCTTCTGGAGTCACCACATCGCACACACCAAACAGGACTGTGGTGAGTACAGGAACCCACGAGAACCAAAACAATGCGTCGTCCCAACCATTAGGACGCAGGGCGACGAAGAGATTTTTTCCAAACTGAGCAAGCCGAATCCCCTTTGCAGCAGGGTTAGCCCAGGCAAACAGAGCCGCACTAGCCAACCAAGCAGGAGAAACATAGAGCAAAGGCATGAAGCAAAATTTCAAAATACGCATCCACAAAATGGACTCATCCGATTGCTCGCTGGCGTAAATAAATGTGGCAAAGTCGTGAGCGGCCAGCCATTGGTAGTGTGGATACATTCCAAATGCAAAAACTACCAGGGCTATGTACGGCCAAGGTGTGAATAGCCATTGACGCCCCTCGCGTCGAAATAAGGCAACCACCAGCAAGGACAGTAAAAAAACGCCGCTGTAATACTTACTCAGCATGCAAGCGGCAGAGAGTGCGCCTAATGCCACAGCCATGAACAAAGCGCGTAAACCTTGCGCAGTCAATGCGCGCAAAAAGATGACTGCTGCCCAAGGCCAAAGCGATAAGAGTTGTGCATTGGCATTGAACTTCGCGGCCAAGGTTGTGTAAGGAAAACTCAGCAACAACAAAAATACAGCGGCATGGCTTAAGCGTGACAGTCCTAGTTGACGCGCCAAAGCTGCCACGCCGGCCAAGCCGACTGCCACATTGGCATAAGCCAGCGCTTTGTAAGACAAATCTGAAATCGGAAAAACCTTGAACCAAGCGCCTACCACCCAAGCAAAAAAAGGTGGGTGTTTGAAAGTTCCCCAGGCCATAGCCTGTGACCAACCGTAGTTTTCCAGCATGTCGTAATAGCTGTCTAGGTTGGGCTCAGACAGCCATTGCAAAAAGGTCCACAGCATGCAATAGGCAAGGATGACTGGCCCCGTACGATAGGGCGAAGGGGAGTTCAATGCGATTCGGTTTGACAACAGTGGGTCCAGTGAGCGATTCATAAATGCGTAAACCGCGTGGGCTAGGCTGCCACGCGCACAAATCCCGCCAATCTTACTGGCTGGGTGATACCATGCCCGCCATTCTTGCTCCTATTTCCCTACGCGCACACACCATGAGTTCTACCCACGAGCAGCCCAAGAGCCCCGACCATGGGATGACTTTGGCGGTCGTCATTCCCACCTTCAACGAATCGCTCAATGTGGGCGTGCTGATCGAGCGCTTGCACACTACCTTGCAAGGGGTGTCATGGGAGGCGGTCTTTGTGGATGACGATTCGCCGGACGGCACGGTGCAGCGTTTGCGTGAATTAGCCGCTACCGATCCGCATGTGCGCTGCATTCGACGTGTAGGCAGACGTGGTCTCTCGAGCGCGTGTGTGGAAGGCATGCTTTCCACCAGCGCCCCTTACATCGCGGTGATGGACGCTGATCTGCAACATGACGAAACCTTGTTGCCCACCATGCTGGCCGCTTTGCGCGATGAGCCCTATGACCTCGCGATTGGCACCCGCTATATGGAAGGCGGTAGCGTGGGTGACTGGGATGACAGTCGCCGAAACACCAGCCTATTTGCGACCACTTTGAGCCAACGCTTATTAGGCTTGACGATCAAAGACCCGATGAGCGGGTTTTTTATGCTGCGCCGCCATGTGATCGAAGACGCGGTTTATAACCTCTCGAGCATGGGATTCAAAATTTTGGTGGATGTAGTGGTCTCTTCACCTAAGACTTTGCGGATTAAAGAAATTCCATTTCGCTTTGGCCTGCGGGTAGCCGGTGAGAGCAAACTAGACAACCGCGTGGCATGGGATTACCTCATGCTCTTGGCCGACAAAACCGTCGGTCGTTACGTGCCTGTGCAATTGCTGTCGTTTGCCAGTGTGGGTGCGCTGGGGGTATTGGTGCACTTGAGTATTTTGTGGACGGGCATGAGTTTGCTGGCTTTGCCGTTTGTTGTTGCGCAAACCTCGGCGGTGTTGATTTCTATGGTGTTCAACTTCTTTCTGAATAACGCATTAACTTACCGTGACAAACAACTACACGGATGGGCATGGTGGGGTGGTTTGGTCAAGTTCATGCTGGCCTGCGGCATGGGTGCAGCCTCAAATGTCGGCGTTGCCTCCTACATATACAGCGACTGGGGTTATTGGCTGTTCTCGGGCTTAGCTGGCATTTTGGTGGGGTTGATGTGGAACTACGTGACCACCTCACTTTTTGTTTGGCCACAAAAACGTAAAGGCTGATGTGACGCGTTGGTCCCCCAGAGTTTTGATGGGTGTTGGTTTAGGTGTTGTCGTGCACCTTTTAATGGGTGCGTTCATCGATCTATCGCCAGATGAAGCGCATTACGCGCTTTATGCGTCTCACTTGGACTGGAGTTATTACGATCACCCTCCCTTGGTAGGTTGGTTGCAGTGGGTTTTTTTGCAGACCGGCGGAGCAAATATAGCGATGCGTGTAGTGCCAATGCTGGCATGGGTGCTAACTGCTTGGGGTGTGATGCGTTTGAGTGACGCGTTGTATCCGCAAATCGCCCAGAGCTCTGTGTTGGGTTTGCGAATGGATTTGTTGTTGCTGTTGCTAAGCCCCATCCCGCATTTGTTGGGATTCGCCTTAACACCAGATACTTTGCTCATGCCCCTCACTTGTTGGGTGATGTGGCTAACTTGGCAACTGTGTCAGCCGGATGCGGTGCCATCCCCAAAACCTGCTCAAAGGCACTCCAATAAGCATGTAGATATCCATTCGAATCGGCTAATGACGTGGCTTTTGTTGGGCCTTGCCTTAGGGCTAGCAGGCTTGGCCAAATACACCGCAGTACTTTTGGCTTTAGGCGTGGTGTTGGTCTTATGTCGCTACAGGGGTTGGCGTTGGTTGTTACAACTGGGCCCTTGGCTGGCTTTTGCACTGGCTTTTCTGTGTGTGATGCCGGTCCTTTACTGGAACGCGATCCACGATTGGGCATCGTTTGTTTACCAAGCGAATCATGCAGCAGGTACGCAAGCATGGCAGGCGCGCAAGCTCTTGCTTTATGTTGTAGTGGTTGTCATTTCATTTGGTTTGCTAGTCCCCTGGGCTTTGCGGCATGTTGCGCCCCGTTTCTTTGTGGCATCTTTTGGGCTTCCCGGTGTTTTGCTGTTGTTCTACCTATCCGGTAGAGGAAGTACTTTGCCGCACTGGATAGCACCTTTCTTTGTAGCTATGTTGCCTATGGTTGCCGCAGGCGCGGTGGTGTTGGTTGCCAAGCATTCGCGTACCGTGCGACTTGTACTGGTTGTACAAGCTTTGATTTGTATGGCAATGTTCGCCTTGATGTTGGCAGGGGGATTCGCATCTGAAAGCGACAAACAATCCCGCACAGCCCCTGGGGTTGGTGTCGACGAAGCCCCCAAAAATCCATTTGCAGATTTGCATGGGTGGTCGCAAGCGGCAGAGCGCGGCATGCATTGGGCCAAAGAAAAAAATGTATCCACTTTGGCCGTGACCAATTGGACACTGGCCAGCCGCATTGCGTGGTACGCCCGTCCCATACCCGTAAAAGTTGTAAATGCCCACGGCGACCAATTCGATATTTGGTTTGGTCGATTTGCAGCGCATGAAGATGCGATTTGGATCGATTGGTCTTTGATGAGCTTTACGCCGCCAGTCAGCGATAAGCAGTTTGCCCGCTGTGATGTGCTGGAGAACTTATCTGTGCAGGTTGCTGGTCGTCAGATTGCGCACTTCAACCTATCGCATTGTCAAGATTGGCAAGGGCCTAGCGAATGAGTGCGGTAGTCGCTGGCATTGGGCTTTTGCTTGCAATTATTTTGCAAGTCAACAAGGTGCAACAAGCGGCGATATTTTTGGCCTTCAATGCTGCCACAGTTGACAACCCGCAGCTATGGGCAGGTCTAACTTTTTTAGGCGATACCGCAGTCATGTTGTGTGTGATGGCACCTGTATTGCTGATGCGGCCTAGCATTTGGGTTGCTATCTTGTGCGCCATTCCAGCAGGAGGACTCACTTCTCTGACACTGAAATGGTTTTTTGATGCGCCACGTCCTGCCGATGTATTGGCGTTGACAGACTTTCATGTTGTTGGTTCTGTGTTGCGTGGTCACAGTTTCCCATCTGGGCACACTATCACCGCGTTTGCAGCGGCTGGTGTAGTGTGGGCTTGCGTATGGTTTGTGCAAAGAAAAAACTTAACAAATCAGAGCTCTGCGGCTATTCAAGAAAGCAATTCAAATTTGCATGTGTTGGCATGGTCAGCGCTAGCTCTGGTGTTTCTTATCGCTGTTTTAGTGGGTGTATCGCGTATAGCTGTGGGCGCACATTGGCCATTTGATGTGTTGGCTGGCGCATGTGTAGGTTGGTTAGCTGGACTCCATGGTGCTTACATCGCGCACCGTTGGCACAGTGCTTGGCACACCACCAAGAGCATTTGGTTATTGCATTTCTTATGTTGCGCCCTTAGTTTGGATCTGCTCAATAGAACCTTTGAAGAACCTGTCGGCGTTTATATGCTGTGGCTGGGCGTTGTCTTCGCATGGGGTGCACTGACGGTGAAATGTTTGCAAGCAATAATTTCTGCGGGTAAACATTAACCAACCGATTGGTCGGTGAATGGTAAATTCACTAGCCTCCCCCATCTTGCAAGCCAGCATCTATTCACTATGACAGACACTAAATCTTCTGACACAGCAAACAGTCACGCGCGCAGCGTTTTATATGAAGCCCGAGGTGCAGTGGCCTTGGTTACGCTGAATAGACCACAGTCACTCAACAGCTTCACGCGCCAAATGCACCACGACTTGTGGGCCGCCTTAGACCTTGCAGAGTCTGATGAAAAAATTCGCACACTGGTGATAACTGGCGCCGGTCGCGGTTTTTGTGCGGGCGCTGATTTGTCCGAATTCGATTTCACGCCAGGCCCTGATTTAGTTAAACGTGCAGACCCGGGCCCTGTCATTGACCAAGCCTTCAACCCGACCGCACGCCGCTTACAAAATTTGCGTATGCCGACGATCGCTGCCATCAATGGTGTGGCAGCCGGCGCAGGCGCATCATTGGCGATGTGCTGCGACATAGCGATTGCAGTGCCAAATGCTAGTTTTATCCAAGCGTTTAGCAAAATCGGTTTGATTCCGGACGCGGGTGGCAGTTGGTTGTTGGTGGAGCGTTTAGGCATGGCACGCGCCATGGCTTTGGCATTGACCGGTGACAAACTGTCTGCTGACAAAGCCAAAGAATGGGGGCTGATTTGGGAGGTGGCGGAAGACAGCGTAGCCTCAGCATTGGAATTGGCCGAGCGTTTGGCTGTGATGCCAACCAAAGCCTTAGTGGCAACGCGTCATTTGTTGCGCGAAGCAGGCACGCGCACCTTCAGCCAGCACCTTGACGTTGAGCGCGATACCCAATCCGAGATGGGCCGTACACACGATTACATCGAAGGCGTCAACGCGTTTTTGCAAAAGCGTGCCCCCATATTTAAAGGCGAGTAAGCGAGATGGATGCACAAGCCCAAACACTCGCCGAACAAGTTGGCAAAACCATGTACGCGGTTGATACCGCCACCAAAGACACCATGGGTATTACGCTGCAAGAGTGCGCGCCCGGCCGCGCGACCATGCGTATGGAGGTCAAGCCCTTGCATTTGAATGGCCATCAAATTTGCCATGGTGGTTTTATTTTTACCTTGGCGGATTCCACATTTGCATTTGCTTGTAACAGTTACAACAAAGTTGCAGTGGCCGCTGGTTGCAGCATTGAATTTTTAAAACCTGCACATGTGGGTGATGTATTGACTTGCGTAGGTATTGAACAAACCTTGTCTGGCAGACACGGCATTTACGATATGCGTGTAACTAACCAACATGGTGACACCATCGCGATGTTTCGCGGAAAGAGTGCGCAAATTCAAGGTACGGTGATTCCAGCATGAGCCCCACATCATTTCCCTTAGAGCCAATAGAAAAGTCCAGCATCGATGAGTTGCGTGGCTTGCAACTCAAGCGGTTGCAAGCTACTTTGCAGCATGCCTACGCGAACTCACCTGCATACCGCGCTAAATTTGACGCAGCTGGCGTGCATCCAGACGATTGCAAAAGCCTGCAAGACCTAGCGAAGTTTCCTTTCACCACCAAAGCCGACTTACGCGATAACTATCCGTTTGGCATGTTGGCCGTGCCACGCGCGCAATGTGTGCGCATCCATGCGTCTAGTGGTACCACGGGCAAACCTACAGTTGTTGCCTATACGCAAAACGACGTGGATATGTGGGCCAATATGGTGGCACGCAGCATTCGCGCCGCAGGGGCTAAGCCCGGTGACATGGTGCATGTGAGTTATGGCTATGGACTATTTACTGGAGGACTGGGTGCGCATTACGGTGCAGAGCGTTTAGGTTTGACCGTAGTGCCTTTTGGCGGAGGACAAACCGAACGCCAAGTGCAGTTGCTACAAGATTTCAAGCCCAACTTGATCATGGTCACGCCTAGTTATATGTTGGCGATAGCCGATGAATTTGAGCGACAAGGTTTGAACCCTGCAGAGTCGAGTTTGCGTTTGGGTATTTTTGGCGCGGAGCCCTGGACCAACGATATGCGGCGTGCCATTGAAGTGCGATGTGGCATTGATGCGGTAGACATTTATGGTTTGTCGGAGGTGATAGGGCCTGGAGTGGCGAGCGAATGCGTAGAAACCAAAGACGGCCCTACGATTTGGGAAGACCATTTTTATCCTGAAATCATCCACCCCGAAACAGGTGAGCCTGTAGCAGATGGCGAAATGGGTGAGCTGGTATTTACCAGCCTCACCAAAGAAGCCTTGCCCATCATCCGTTACCGCACACGCGACCTCACGCGTTTGTTGCCAGGTACTGCCCGCACCATGCGCCGTATGGAAAAAATCACAGGCCGTAGTGACGACATGATGATCGTGCGCGGCGTCAATGTCTTTCCCTCGCAAATTGAAGAATATATTTTGAAGCGGGTAGAGCTCGCACCGCATTACCAATGTGTTTTGACGCGTGAGGGGCCGATGGATAACTTGTCCGTCTTGGTGGAGACGCGGCCAGGCATCGATCCTGCAAGTGCGCAAGCGGTAGCTGCCGCTAAACAACTCCAACATGATGTCAAAACTTTTGTGGGAACCAGTATTTCCGTGGAACTTAAGGCAGAAGGTGGCGTAGAGAGAAGCCTAGGCAAAGCAAAACGTGTGGTGGATTTACGAAAATGAAAGTGCTGCTTTAACTTTTTTTCTTTTCTCGCGAAGAAACGAGAATCCACAATTTGCAGAATTCCCTTGGTTCAAGGACGTCAGCATTGAGCAACTCTCCAAAGTGGAGTTGCCAAGCGACAACCATTTGTATTGGCCGCAATTAGATATTGATATTTGTGTGGATTCCATCAGGAATCCAAAAGCTTTCCCATTGATCTCAAAGATCAGCAGTAAACCTAAGCATAAGACTTAGTTCAACCAGGCTTTCACTTTATTAGCCTCGTCAATAGCCAACCGCCAAGTAGTATGTTCTTTGGCTTTCGGCAAGGTAATAGGAAGCCGCAAAATTTGGCGATCGCGACTGATCAAGGCGGTTACCTTTTTGCCCCATCCAGCGTAGAGCAATACATCGTCTAATTTTTGTAAGCGCCAGAGAGAGTTGTTGATTTCGACGCCTAGCCACTCATCTGCTGGCGCAAATCCTGCGGCATGCGCAGGGGATCCATTTAGTACCTGCTTGATGACCACGCCACGCTCTTCCACAACGCGCAACCCTAAAGCTTGTGCCAGTTGGGCGGGGTCATGATGAATGGTGACACCGTGTGCCGTCAAAAGTTTTTCAAGCGGCAATTCGCGTGTGCTGTGCACCCAGGCATGGAGATCGTTTCGCCAAGAGCGCCCCGTTAGCCCTTTCAGTACTTCCAACAAATCAGCTTCTTGCATTGGCCCAGCTTTGCAGCGTTTCCATAAGTCGCGCATCACATGGTCCAAGGTGATGCTGTGGTTGCGCACGCCATGCTGGCGCAAACTCAAATCAAAGCAAAGCGCTACCAAAGCACCTTTGGTGTAGTAACTGACCGTGAGGTTGGGGCTATTGGCGTCTTGCAAGTAATACTTGGTCCACGCCTCAAAACTCGATTGCGCCACGGTATGCACTTTACGCCCAGGGGTTTGTAGCACTTGGTTGATAGTTTTGTTCAGCAAACGCAGATACTGGGCATCATCAATCAAGCCCGAACGGCGTAGCAATTTGTCGTCAAAGTAACTGGTAAAGCCCTCAAAAAACCATAGCAACTCTGTGTAGTTTTCTTTTGCGTAGTTGTAGTGCGTGAATTCGGCAGGACGTAAGCGTTTGACATTCCAAGTGTGGAAGTACTCGTGGCTGATAAGGCCTAAAAGGGTGGTGTAGCCATCGTTAGATTTTGCAACTGCTCCATCATTTGATAAGCGCGGCAAATCGCTTCGCTGACAAATAAGCGCTGTAGAGTTGTGGTGCTCTAGGCCGCCATACCCTTCACCTACCGCATTGAGCATAAAAACATAGCGTTCAAAAGGAATGTGTGAGCGCTTATTGCCGTGCCAAAAACTGCAAATGGTTTCGCAAATGGCTTGGGCGTCACTCACTAAACGCGCTCCATCAAAAGTGGGAGGTGCGCCTGCTACGACAAATTGGTGCTCAACGCCCATCACTTTGAAATGACCAGACCAAAAGGTACCCATCTCGACAGGTGTGTCAGCCAAGACATCGTAATTGGGTGCGGAGTAAGTTCCAAAGCCCTTGCGATCTACTTTCACAGGCGTGAGACCTGTTGCGACCTTCCAATCACTGGCGTGCTTAGGAGGTTGAAGCTCCAAAATATGCGACGCACTGTATTGGCCATCCACTTGCAAACATAAGCTCGTTGCATTGAAGAAGCCCCGGTCCGTGTTTAGCCATGCAGTACGCACAGAATTGTCGTAGGCATGCACTTGATACTGCAGGGTAAGTGCTTGTGATGTATCGCAATCAAATTGCCAAGTGCTTTTGTCCAGTTGTGAAATAGAAATATTTCGCTTGCCTTGCTGGGCACGAATACCCATCAGTTGTTTAGAAAATTCGCGCACCATGTAACTGCCGACAATCCACACGGGCAGCGACACACGTTGTAGTGCGGCAGGATGTGTAATAGTTAGTGTCACACCATAAATATGGGCATGCACATCCACCGCTTCTATGCGGTAGTGCAATGCAGGCGGTATTTTTTTACTTACTGGCATCTAACAGCATTTTTTCAATTTGCATGGTGTTGATGGCGCCAGGCACTCTGGAACCGTCTTGGGCAATCAAAGTGGGCGTGCCTGTGATTTTGAATTTACGGCCAAACTCGACGTTGCGTTCAATCGCAGCGGTGCTGCAATTTGCGTTGGCTATTGGCTGATCTTTGCCCATGATCTGAGTCCATGCACCAATCGGATCCTTAGAGCACCAGACATTGCGTGACTTGGCCACAGAGTCATCTCCCAAGATGGGATACAAAAACAAATAAATCGTCACGTTATCTACTTTCGCTAGATCTCGCTCAAACCGTTTGCAATAACCACAGTTGGGGTCTTCAAACACCGCAAGTTTGCGTTTGCCATTACCACGAACAATGGTGATGGCGTCTTTGAAGGGCAGGCTGGCGAAGTCAATGGTGCTGAGTTTGGCTTCGCGCTCTTCGGTCAAATTGCGTTTACTTTTGGTGTCGATCAAGCTACCTTGGATTAAAAAATTACCTTCTGCATCGCTGTAATAAATCTCATTGGTGCTTAAGCGAATTTCGTACAGACCAGCCATGGGACTGCGGGTGATTTCTTCGATGCGCGGAATTTGTGGAATGCGTTCGCTCAAATTTTTACGAATTGTGGCTTCATGGCCTTGTGCCCATGTGTTGGGTCCAAGTCCCGTCGCCATGAGTAATATGCAAACTTGTATGGCTAGGAAAATATTTTTAAGAAGGCGGTTCATAAAAGCGTTGTGTAAAAAGTAAAACAAAGCGTCGCACGCATACATTCAGCGCATGGCCTGCTGCATCGTCCAATGCTTCACTGGGGCGAGGGCATCAAAACTATTCATTCCCCAATTTCGCAGTGCTTGCACACTGGTGTTGGGATGATCAAACAAACGTTGCAAACCATCGCAGGCGGCCCACGCAGGCAATATGCCAGCTTTACGGGCACGCTCGTAGCGCCGCATCAAATGGCGGTCGCCCACACTTCGCCAATAGTCACTGCCTTGGCGGGCTTGCAGTACGTGCGCTAATTCCACTGCATCTGCGATACCGAGGTTCAAACCTAAGCCCGCGAGGGGATGGATGGAATGTGCGGCATCTCCGGCCAGCACCCACGCATGTCCATCAGCAAATGTGCCCGCCCACTGTTTAACGTGCGCCAACTGCAATGGCCAACTGGCGCGCTCACCGATCAATGCAAAGTTGCCGGCCGCACCATGGCTTGCGTCATGCAGGATAGATGTAAAGTTTTCAGAATCCAGAGCCAACACTTCTTGCGCGCGTACTGGGGGGAGAGACCACACCACGCCGTAGCTATCGCCTTTCGCGCCGCCTAGGGGTAAGAGGGCCAAAATTTCTAGGCCATGGCTTTGGTGTGCAAACCATTGCATTGCTTTTTGTCCATGTGGTGTGCTTGCACGGATGCGTGTTGCAACTGCCGTTTGTTGGTAGGGCAAGACTTCGGTCTCAACTTGCAAGCCGTGGCGTGTTTGGCTGTTGCGTCCTTCGCACACCACGGTGAGTTGCGCAGCATGGGGTGCATCGATCAAGGTAATGTTGTGTTGGTAGCGCAGAGCCTCACCCAATTGCGCTTCTAGAACAGGGACATCCACTATCCATGTCAGTCCATCTGGGGTCGGGCTTTCAAAATGCACGCTGCCACCCTCGTCGCCCCACACCTGCATATCCATCACAGGTGTGGCATGCAAGGCATCAGGCCAACAACGCACGCTACTTAAGGCATCTCTGGATGCGCTATTGAGAGAGTAAGCCCTGACATCCGCTTTTGGGTTGTTGGCTTGTGTCACCAAGCCAACTTGCAAATGTTGTCGCGCCAAGAGAAGGGCAAGCGTGCGCCCAACAATGCCGTCACCACGAATACAAATATCAAATGTTTGCGCCATAGCGACGATTGTAGGAGCGCATCTGTAAAACCCGTGCTCGTTACAATGATGCCCTTTGCGCTTCACGTCTTCACCTCTTTGCGCAGGAGGTGTTTCCGAGGAATTTCCATGAGTTTGAAATGCGGCATCGTGGGCTTGCCCAACGTTGGCAAATCCACCCTGTTCAACGCCCTGACCAAAGCCGGTATTGCGGCCGAAAATTACCCGTTTTGCACAATCGAACCCAACGTGGGTGTCGTGGAAGTGCCTGACCCCCGTTTGCAGCAACTCGCAGAGATTGTGGTGCCTGAGCGCACACTTCCTGCCATTGTGGAGTTTGTCGATATTGCAGGCTTGGTCGCGGGCGCAAGCACGGGCGAAGGTTTGGGCAATAAGTTTCTGGCGCATATCCGTGAAACCGATGCCACGGTGAACGTGGTGCGTTGCTTTGAAGACGACAACGTGATCCACGTAGCTGGCAAGGTCGACCCGATTTCCGATATCGAAGTGATCCAAACCGAGTTGTGTCTCGCCGATTTATCTGCAGTAGAAAAAGCACTGCACCGTGTCACCAAGACCGCACGCTCGGGCGACAAAGAGTCTGCCAAATTGGTCGCAATTTTGGAGAAATGCCAAACCGCATTGAATAACACGCAGCCTGTTCGCACCATTGACTTCAGCAAAGAAGAATTGCCTTTGCTCAAGCAGTTCTTCTTGATCACTGCCAAGCCCGCCATGTTTGTAGCGAACGTGGCAGAGGACGGCTTCGAGAACAACCCATTGCTTGATCGACTCAAAGAATATGCCGCCGCACAAAAAGCGCCAGTGGTTGCCATCTGCGCCAAGTTAGAGGCCGAAATGAGCGAGATGAGCGACGAAGACCGTCAGATGTTTTTAGAAGAGTTGGGGCAAACCGAGCCAGGCTTGAACCGTTTGATTCGCTCTGCTTACAGCCTGTTGGGATTGCAAACCTATTTCACTGCCGGCGTTAAAGAAGTGCGTGCTTGGACCATCCACGTGGGCGATACCGGCCCACAAGCAGCGGGTGTCATCCACACAGACTTTGAAAAAGGCTATATCCGCGCGCAGACGATTGCGTTTGACGACTTTATCGCTTTCAAAGGCGAGCAAGGCGCGAAAGACGCGGGCAAGATGCGCGCCGAAGGCAAAGAGTATGTGGTGAAAGACGGCGACGTGATGAACTTCTTGTTCTCGTCTTAGTTTCCAATCACCCAGTGGGCTGGAAACACGGTCAGCAATCCCGCTAAAAATATGGCGTAACGTAGAAATTTACCAACGCACATATAGGCTACGCACGGCCAAAACGGTAGTTTGATCCACCCAGCCAAGATGCACATGGGGTCACCTACGATAGGTAACCAACTCAATAAGCATGCTTTGGGTCCAAAGCTGTGCAACCAGTTCAAGATGCGTGCATCATGGCCAGAGGTTTCTTTTTTGGTGAGGGTGTCGCGTAATTTATGGGCGGCATGGCCTGTCCACCATCCAAATGCACCGCCTAGCGTGTTACCTACCGTAGCGATCAAAATCGTGGGCCAAAACAACTCTGGGCTGACCTTCAGCAAACCAAACATGATGGGCTCAGAACCTATGGGTACCAAGGTCGCTGAAATAAAAGACATGACGAACACCGCCGACAAGCCGTATTCAGGCAAGGCGAAGGTTGTTAACAGCGATGTGAACCATTCATGCATGTCAGCAGTGTAGGTTCACCATATGACATTTGCTGAAATTTTGAGCATGTAGAATCGTGCCTCCTTTTTCAGCAAACCCTCTTTTTAACGTCTATCCACTCCATGCGTATCGGTTCTTATGAATTAGCAAACCCTGTGTTTGTCGCGCCCATGGCTGGAGTGACCGATCGTCCCTTTCGTATGTTGTGCAAACAACTCGGTGCAGGCTATGCCGTGAGTGAAATGGTGACTTCACGCCCTGACTTGTTTAAGAGCCTCAAAACCTCACTTCGGGTAGACCATACGGGTGAAAGCGGCCCTATCGCCGTGCAAATCGCTGGCACCGATGCGCCCATGATGGCCGACGCTGCACGCTACAACATTGACCACGGCGCGCAGATCATCGATATCAATATGGGCTGCCCTGCCAAAAAAGTGTGTAACAAATGGGCGGGCTCTGCTTTGATGCAAGACGAAGCCTTAGCAGTGTCCATCGTGCAAGCGGTCGTTGACGCTGCGCAGCCTCTAGGCGTGCCAGTGACGCTCAAGATGCGCACAGGTTGGTGCCAGCAGCATAAAAATGCATCCACGCTTGCACGTAGGTTTGAAGACGTCGGTGTGCAAATGCTGACAGTGCATGGCCGTACCCGCGAGCAAGGCTATAGCGGACAAGCGGAATACGACACGATCGCGGCTGTTAAACAAGCGGTAAAGATTCCCGTAGTTGCCAATGGCGATATTGATTCCCCCGAAAAAGCCCAAGCCGTGTTGCTCTACACCGGTGCTGATGCTGTGATGGTTGGCCGTGCAGCGCAAGGGCGGCCTTGGATATTCAGAGAAATCACCCACTACCTTGCTACGGGCGAGCACTTGGCTCAGCCGTTGGTGATGGAAGTACGTCGCCTGTTGTTAGAACATTTGCAAGACCACTATGCTTTGTATGGCGAAGTCAGTGGCGTACGTAGTGCGCGCAAACATATTGGCTGGTATGTGCACCAATTGCCACAAGGGGATGCATTTCGCCGCCACATGAATACCTTAGAAAATGCCCAAGCACAGCACCAAGCCGTCGCAGAATTTTTTGATGCATTGGCCGCGCAGTTTGAGCGTTTACCCCATCCCCTCGTTTCTAGTGAACCGTTAGCCTTATCTCCCCATGAGTAAAAAACATATTGAAGATGCTGTGCGATCCAGCATGCAGTCCTATTTCGATGACCTGAGTGGTACTGAACCCAACAACCTGCACGAACTCGTCATTCGCGTGGTGGAAAAACCCTTGTTAGAAGTCGTGATGCAACACGCCGACCACAACCAGTCGCGCGCCGCTGATTGGCTTGGACTCAATCGCAATACCTTGCGTAAAAAATTGCTCGAACACAAACTCATCAAATAAGAATCGCCATGCAAGCACTCATCTCTGTATCTGACAAAACCGGCATTGTGGAATTGGCCCAAGCCTTGCACGACCTGGGCATTGGATTGATTTCCACAGGAGGTACTGCCAAGTTATTGGCTGAAAAGGGTTTGCCCGTCAAAGAGGTTGCCGAAGTCACAGGTTTTCCTGAAATGCTCGATGGCCGTGTCAAAACCTTGCACCCCAAAGTACACGGTGGTTTGTTAGCACGACGTGATGTGCCTCAGCACATGGCCGCACTTGCTGCCCACGACATCGACACCATTGATTTGCTGGTGGTCAACCTCTATCCATTCGTTGCCACGGTAGCCAAGCCGGACTGCACCTTAGAAGACGCCATTGAGAACATCGATATCGGGGGGCCTGCGATGGTGCGCAGTGCAGCCAAGAACTGGAAAGATGTGGCGGTACTAACCGACGCTGGCCAGTACCCCACAGTGTTGACAGAACTCAAAGCGCATGGCAAGTTGTCTGACACCACACGTTTCGCCTTGGCAGTAGCGGCGTTCAATGCCATTAGCAATTACGACGCAGCCATCAGTGACTATTTATCGTCCATCAATTTAGAAGATGGCACTCGTGCACGCTTTTCTGCCCAAGCCAATGCGAGTTTCATCAAGTTGCAAGACTTGCGTTATGGCGAGAATCCGCACCAGCAAGCTGCGTTTTATCGCGACTTGTACCCGGCACCAGGCTCCTTGGTGACTGGCGAACAATTACAAGGCAAAGAACTCTCTTACAACAATATTGCGGACGCTGATGCAGCGTGGGAATGTGTGAAGAGCTTCGATACTCCTGCATGCGTCATCGTGAAGCACGCCAATCCTTGTGGCGTTGCATTAGGGAAAGATGCTTTCGCCGCTTACCAAAAAGCATTCCAAACCGACCCTACTTCTGCGTTTGGCGGCATCATCGCTTTCAATTGCGAAGTCGACCATGTAGCCGCCGAGGCTGTTGGAAAACAGTTTGTCGAAGTGTTGATGGCCCCAAGCTTTAGCGCCAAAGCGCAAGAAGTTTTAAAAGGTAAACCCAATGTGCGCGTGTTGCATATTCCAATGCCTGCCCCCACTGGAAACTCTGCATGGGACCGTGGACAAAACGTTGTTGACGTTAAGCGCATTGGCTCTGGTCTGTTGATGCAAACTGCCGATAACCATGAGTTGCAACTCTCTGATCTCAAAGTCGTTACCCAGAAGCAACCAACTGCTGAACAATTGCAAGACCTCTTGTTTGCATGGAAAGTCGCAAAGTACGTCAAGAGTAATGCGATTGTGTTTTGTGCCAACGGACAAACGCGTGGCGTGGGGGCTGGCCAGATGAGCCGTCTTGATTCCGCACGCATCGCCAGTATCAAAGCGGAGCATGCAGGCTTGTCTTTGCAAGGCACGGTGGTCGCAAGCGATGCCTTCTTCCCCTTCCGTGATGGACTCGATGTGGTGGTCGATGCAGGCGCCACCTGCGTCATTCAACCCGGCGGCTCGATGCGCGACCAAGAGGTGATTGATGCCGCCAACGAGCGCGGCGTTGCGATGGTGTTTAGTGGTGTACGCCACTTCCGCCATTAAGTAGCCTCCATTGACATTTGCTTCACTGGGCTTGTCGCCCAACCTCTGCCTAGCCGCTGAGCGCGCGGGGTGGACTCAACCTACACCTATCCAAGAACAAGGTATTCCCCCCATCTTGGAAGGACAGGATGTTTTGGCAACTGCAGCTACGGGGTCTGGCAAGACCGCGGCTTATGGTTTGGGGTTGTTGCAAGTGTTGCAAGCTGTGCAATCCAGTGCGTCAATCTCTCCAAGCGCGTCTCATATTTCAGCGCAAAAGAAAACAGCACCGCATTCACCGCGAATAAGTGCGCGTGTTTTGGTCATCGTGCCAACGCGCGAATTGGCTGTGCAAGTGGGACAAGTTTTCAAAGAACTGGCGTCTGATGCGCTTCGCATCGCCACAGTGTTTGGAGGCGTATCCATCAATCCACAGATGCTGGCATTGCGCGGGGGGGCAGATATTGTTGTAGCCACTCCAGGTCGCTTATTAGATTTGGTAGACCACAACGCATTGCAGCTCGATAGCGTTGCGCATCTTGTCTTAGACGAAGTAGACCGCTTGCTTGATTTAGGTTTCATGGAAGAGTTAAACCGCGTGTTGGCTCTACTTCCCAGCAAAAGACAAAACCTGTGGTTTTCCGCTACTTTCGATGCATCACTACAACCCTTGGCTGGCAGCATGTTGCGACAACCGGTTCGTATTGAAATCGCGGGTTCGGCAACCACACAGCATCTGGAACCTGCAATACACCAACGTGCCATCGCCATAGATGAAAAAAAGCGAACTTTATTGCTGCGCTATCTCTTCACACAAGAAAAATGGAAACAGGTGCTGGTGTTTGTAGCCACACGCTATGCGAGTGAGCATGTGGCTAACAAACTCTACCAAGCCGGTATTTACGCGACGGCCTTGCATGGCGAGATGAGTCAAGGCGCCAGACAAACCGTGTTGCAAGAGTTCAAAGATGCGCGCTGGGAAGTGTTAGTCACCACCGATCTTGCGGCGCGTGGTATTGATATTGCCAAATTACCGACAGTGGTGAATTACGACTTGCCTCGCTCGGCGACCGACTACATCCACCGGATGGGCCGAACAGGACGCGCAGGTGAAAAGGGGGAGGTGTTGAGTTTCGTGACGGCTGCTGCGCTAGCGCACTGGAATGTGATTCAAAAGCGTCAAGTTACTCCGTTAGCACTAGAAGTGATAGAAGGCTTCGAGCCTACAGACACGCCACCGCCAGCCCTCAAGTTGAACGACGGCACTGGCGGCATCAAAGGCCGCCGTCCCAGCAAGAAAGATAAGCTGCGCGGCCTTAAGGGCCTTTAGTCGTTGGCTTCTTCGTGGCTGTGTGGCGCTGTATCGCGTTCGTGCAACGCACGTTCAGTATCTTTGGCGCGTGGCACGCGGATACCGTGCTTGGCGAGAATTTCTACATAACAAGCAGGGGCAGCTTCTTTGGCAGCGGCGTCAATGCATTCGATCAGAGTCGCCAAATGCACCACTTCCGCGCTTGCTTCGCTTAAACCAAACTTGCAATCGAAGTCCCAGAAATCGACGCCTTCCGGCAGATCACGCCTACGCTCGCGTTTGAGGTATTTGCGAATTTCGTGTTTGGTGGCGTCTAACACCCGATCAGGGTTCTTGCCTTCTGGGCGCAGTTGGAATGTTTTTTTCACGATTGACCTAAAGTAGCAAAGACCTCAGAAGCCGCTTGTACGGTTTCTGCAATATCGGCCTCGCTGTGCGCTGCGCTGACAAAACCTGCTTCATACAAAGCAGGCGCAATATAGACGCCACGATCTAGCAAGCCATGGAAGAGCTTGTTAAACCGCGGGCTGTCGCTCGTCATCACCTTGGCGTAGTTTTGTGGCAACTCAGGCAATAAAAAGAATCCAAACATACCGCCTTGGCAGTCTGCGCTAAATGGTATGCCGGCCTTCTTGGCGGCTGCACTCAAACCATCGACCAAGCTTTGGGTGCGTTTGGACAAAGCGTCCCAAAAACCAGGTTTACAAAGTTCATTCAAGGTGGCCAGTCCGCAGGCGGTAGCCACTGGGTTGCCACTCAAAGTACCTGCTTGGTACACAGGGCCTGTGGGTGCGAGTTGTTGCATGATTTCGCGCGGTCCGCCAAATGCCGCTAGTGGCATGCCGCCGCCAATCACTTTGCCTAGCACCGTCATATCGGGTTTGAAGCCAGGGATTGCTTTGGCATAGACACTTTGTGCGCTGCCCAAAGCTACGCGAAAGCCGGTCATGACTTCGTCAAATACTAGTAAGGCGCCGTATTGGGTGCACAGCTCGCGACAACGCTTCATAAACGGCACGCTGGCGCGCACAAAGTTCATATTGCCAGCGATGGGTTCGATCATCAAACATGCGAGTTCTTTGCCGTGCAACGCAAATGCTTCTTCGAGCTGGGGAATATTGTTGTATTCCAAGACCAAAGTGTGTTGCACGACTTCTGGGGGCACGCCCGCGCTGGTGGGGTTGCCGAATGTGGCGAGGCCCGAGCCTGCTTTGACCAACAGCGCATCGGCGTGGCCGTGGTAGCAGCCTTCAAATTTGATGATCTTGCTGCGCCCTGTCGCGCCGCGGGCTAAGCGCAATGCGCTCATGCCTGCTTCGGTGCCAGAGCTGACCAAACGCACCATGTCCATGGAGGGCACTTGCGCCAATATGGCTTCGGCCAATTCAATTTCGCGCTCTGTTGGGGCGCCAAATGAAAAGCCATCGACGGCTGCTTTTTGAACCGCTTCCAAAACTGCAGGGTGGCCATGTCCCAAAATCATCGGACCCCATGAGCCGATGTAATCGATATAGCGTTTGCCGTTGGCGTCCCAAAAATAAGCGCCTTGCGCGCGTTGCACAAAACGCGGGGTGCCACCAACTGCACGAAATGCGCGCACGGGCGAGTTGACGCCACCAGGAATGACTTTGGCGGCGCGTTCAAATAAGGTTTGGTTAAGGTCTGTCATAGCGGTTTTGTCTCAATGCTTGGTTTCATGACGGGGGAGGGAGAAATCTTCGGCGGTGGCCATGCGGTCATCGCTGTCTGCGGGGGGTTCGGTGCCATCTTCGAGTTCAGCCCAAAACAAACGGTCGGGCAAGATGTGGCCCATGCCTGGTCGGTAACCACTGTTGAGGCATTGGTCTAAAAACGCCAAGCCTTCGCGGGTGGCAGCTTCTAGATCGGTACCAGATGCGAGCAAGGCTGCCAAAGTTGCGCTTAACGTGTCGCCTGCACCAGAGAAAACAGCGTCAAACCGTTCGAACTTCTCGGTTACCAGAACGGTGTGCGGTGTGGCCAACACATTTTCTACTTGCTGGTCGGGGTGGCTGATGCCAGTAACTAATACATAAGGTACGCCCACTTCAGCGGCGGCGCGCGCCAAGTCGCGTGGGCCAGGGCTTTTCTCGTTACTCCAATCGGGCAGTAACCAGCGCCACAAAGTGTTGTGGTTGCCGACCAACAACGTGGTTTGCGGCAAGATCAATTCGCGAAACGCGTCTAAGTAGGTGTCGATAGCTTCGTCACTCCACCAAGACAAATTAGGCATATAGGCCACCACAGGCACTTCTGCGTAGTCGGTTGCCACTTCGGCAATGACGCTGAGGTTTTCTGGGTTGCCACAAAAACCGACTTTGATGACTTGCACACTCACGTCTTCCAGCACGCTACGCGCTTGTTCTGCCACGGCTTCTTCGTCAAACGCTACGTGGTCAAAGATTTCGGCTGTATCGCGCATGTAGGCACCTGTGACGACGGGTAAGGCGTGTGCCCCGACCGAAGCACTGGCCAAAACGTCCGCACCAATTCCACCCGCACCGCTCGGATCGTTGGCGTTGAAGATCAACACGCAAGGAGGCGCCGCTGAACTCTCATCGCTGAGGTCGTGGGGGTGGAGGGCGGGGGTGTTTTCTGAAGACATGGGGCGGTCGATACAATGCAATTCATTCTATGCGTTGAAGAAAGCAGTGCCGTGGCAAAAACTTGGATGTGTCTCATTTGTGGTTGGATTTATGACGAAGCTGCGGGAGATCCCGAGCACGGTATTGCCCCAGGAACCCCTTGGGACCAAGTGCCGATGAACTGGACGTGTCCCGAATGCGCGGCCCGCAAAGAAGACTTTGAAATGGTGCAAATCTAAGGCGCCGCCCAAATATGCAAGTTCGCCATGCATTTGAATCTCCAATGCTGGCCTTGCTGCGCCACCGGCCGCAAATCTATTTGCCTGCGGCACAACAGTTGTTGGCCCTGTGTCAACACCAAATGGCGCAAGAAACTTTCCCCGGTTGGATGACGTTTTGGTCTTTGGCCGCACATTACTTCAGCGGCCTGTGCCAAGCCAGTGACCGCGAACTTACCTTGCAAGAAGTCAGCGCTTCCAGCCAAATCATGAGCGGCTTGTTGTTACGCCAAAGCTTTGATCCTGGCCAAGAAACGTCGCTCGAAGGCTTGGACTTGATCAACCATCTCTTGTTTTTAGAACAAGCCGATGTGATTACCCAGCGCTTGGTCGGCATCTTGGATGAATGCTCGCAAGAACAACAACCCCAAGTGCCTGAGGCCTTGCAATTGGACGCCCACCATATGGCCCAGTTGGCGCAAGAGGTGTCTTTGAGTTCGGTGCACCAAGTGGCGGACGCGTTGGCTTCGCAGCTCGCCAGACTGCGCACCACGCGCATCGTCTCCGATATCCAAACCAGCTTACAAGGCGCCCAAGAAGTCAGCCGCCTGTTGCACCAATTCGCTGTGGGCAATGTGCGGGCACCGCAAGAGTCTGTGCTGGCCGCTTTGCGCGGCGATTAAGCCGTTTTTTTCACGACCGCATAACGCGCCAAGGTCTCAGCTCGGGCTTGGGCGTGGTCGACGATAGGCTCTGGGTAGTTTTTTCCAATTTCCACACCGGCGGCTTGCAATGCGATGGGCTTGGCTAGCCATGGCGCATGGATATCTTTGTTGTTGAGCCCTGCCAAGGCGGGCACATAGCGGCGGATAAATTTACCTTCGGCATCAAACTTTTCGCTTTGGCTGGTCGGGTTGAAGATGCGAAAGTAGGGCTGTGCATCGCAGCCACTAGAACTCGCCCATTGCCAACCACCGTTGTTAGCGGCCAAATCAAAGTCGTTCAAGTGCATCGCGAAGTACTGTTCGCCCCAGCGCCAATCAATCCCTAAGTCTTTCACCAAAAAGCTCGCCACGACCATACGCAAGCGGTTGTGCATATAGCCCGTCTGGTTGATCTGGGCCATGGCGGCGTCGACCAGCGGATATCCGGTGCGGCCTTCGCACCACGCAGCAAAACGTTGCTTGGCCAACTTACCGTGTTCCCAGGCTATAGCGTCGTATTCGCGCTTAAAAGCAGACTTCACGACATGCGGATGGTGGTGCAAGATCTGGTGATAAAACTCCCGCCAAATCAATTCCGACAGCCACACTTCTGCACCTTTGGAGCCAGCCAACATGCGTTGGTGTCCCACGCCCGCCAGTTCGCGGATAGAGACAGTGCCAAAGCGCAAATGCACGCCTAAATAGCTGGGGCCTTTGACGGCAGGAAAGTTGCGGGCTTCGTCGTAACGGTCCATGCGGTCAAAAAAATCTTCAAACAACATCTGACCGCCGGCGCTGCCAGTGGGAACTGCCAACTGCTTTAAGTTGGTTGTCTCAAAACCAATGTCTGCCAAGCTGGGTACAGGAAGTTGCAAATGCTTAGGCCGAGGTGCCAAGGCCTTGGCTAGTGTTTGTATGGCGTAGCTCTCTAAATGCGCAGGCGTCAACTTTTGCAACCAAGCATTTTTATAAGGGGTGAAAACTCCGTAGGGCTTGCCCATTTGGGTCAGTACTTCGCTGCGCTCAAAAATCACATGGTCTTTGTAGGTTTGTAAGCCGATGCCTGCATCAGCCAGGGCACCACGCACTTTGGCATCGCGTTCAATGGCGGCGGGCTCATAGTCGTGGTTGGCAAATACTTCTTGCACATGGAGTTCTTGGGCGAGGCGGGCGATTTCTTCCACCGCTTTGCCATGACGCACGATCAAACCAACGCCTTGTTGGGTGCAGAGGGCTTGTAAGTCCGCGTCCAAAGCCACCAAGGACTCGCGGATGAACTCCACGCGGCGGTCTGCTTTGGGCAAAGGCCCCAAGATATCGCTGTCAAACACAAATACGCAGTGCACTTGCTTGCATTGGCTCAAGGCGTGGTGCAGGGCAGCGTTGTCAAAAGCGCGCAGGTCGCGCCGAAACCACATCAGGCCAGCGTCAACTTGCTGGGTGGGGTGTGGGGAGCGGGTCATGTTCAGCCTTTAAAATCACGGTATGACCGCAGATTCTGCCTCCATCAACCTGACGCATCACTTTTTGATCGCAATGCCCGGGCTGGAGGACGCGTCTTTTGCCAAAAGCGTGGTCTATTTGTGCGAACACAGCGAGCGCGGCGCCTTAGGTTTGGTGATCAACAAGCCCAGCGACTTGTCGATGCGCAGCTTGTTTGAAAAAGTCGAACTCCCCCTGCACCGAGAAGATTTGGTGGACGCGCCTGTATTAAAGGGTGGTCCCGTGCATACCGAACGCGGCTTTGTGCTGCACGAGGCCATGTTTGCCGATCCACAAAGCGGCTCTTTCCCCCTGCAAGACGGTGCGAACCCAGTGCAAGGTACTTTGGATCTTGGCCTGACCGGTCCTGGAGGTTCAGCCAAAGATGCAGTCAACCCTTTAAAGACCGAGTCGGTCTACGCCTCCACCATGATGATTCCCGGCGGCTTGGAGATGACGACATCCAAAGATGTTTTAGAAGCCCTCTCCACCGGCGCCGGTCCGCGCAATGTGTTGATTTCGCTAGGCTACTCGGCTTGGGGCGAAGGCCAGTTGGAGTCTGAGTTGGCTGAGAACAGTTGGCTCACAGTCGGTGCCGATGCCGAAGTTATTTTTAACACCCCCATCGAAGAGCGCTACGAGCGTGCGATGGGATTGTTGGGTTTGCAGTCTTGGATGCTGTCCTCCGAGGCGGGCCACGCATGAGCAACGCCACGGCGCTCTCGGTGTCGGCCCAGTTGCAATCGTTTTTGGCTTTTGATTTTGGGACCCAACGCACAGGCGTGGCGTTTGGTAGCCGCGTATTGCGCCAAGCCCAACCTCTTCCTACTGTCAACGCCCAAGGCGATGCGCGCTGGCGCGAAATCGATGCGCGCATCCAAGAGTGGCAACCCGATGCCTTAGTCATTGGGGTGCCCTTTCACCCCGATGGCGCTGAACACGAAAACACCTTGCGCGCCCGTAAATTTGGTCGCCAACTGCATGGCAGATTTAATTTGCAGGTGTTCGAAGTCGACGAGCGCTACAGCACCACCGAAGCCTTAAGCCAAGGCGCTAAAGATGCAGACGCTGCGTCGGCGTGCATCATCTTGAATCAATTTTTTGCGGAGTTGCCATGAGCGGACGCCTATCTTTAGACGCTGAGAGTCTGTACCAAACCCTGTGCAAGGGGGTAGGCGCTATGTTGACCCCAACGAGTCGGCTTGTGGGTATCACCTCAGGTGGTGCTTGGTTAGCAACCCGCTTGCAAAAAGACTTGAACCTCTCAGGTGAGGCTGGCAGCATTTCTTCCGCTATGCACCGCGACGACTTTGCCAAGCGCGGTTTGGCAGACGGCGGGCAAACCAAACTGCCGTTTGAAGTGAACGGCGCGCATGTGATCGTGCTCGACGATGTGCTCTACACCGGACGCACCATCCGAGCGGTGCTCAATGAACTGTTTGACTATGGCCGACCCGCCAGCGTGCAGCTAGCGGTCTTGGTCGACCGTGGTGGGCGCGAGTTGCCTGTGCAAGCCGACTTTGCGGCGGCGCGTATCGCGCTAGCCCCAGACCAGTTGCTGGCGCTTGCCAAAGCGCCTGATGGACGATTTAGTTTCTCGGTGGAAGGCTGACATGCTCTACAAGCGTAATCCGCAACTCAACAAAAACGGCGAGCTCATCCATTTGCTCTCCACCGAAGGACTGTCGCGCGACATCCTCACCCATATCTTGGACCACGCAGCCAATTTCGTATCGGTCAACGACCGCGAAGTTAAAAAAGTCCCTTTGTTGCGCGGCAAAAGCGTTTTCAATCTGTTCTTTGAGAACAGCACGCGAACCCGCACCACGTTTGAGATCGCCGCCAAGCGTTTGTCGGCTGACGTGTTTAACCTCGACATTGCGCGCTCTTCCGCTAGCAAAGGCGAGTCTTTGCTCGACACCATCGCCAACCTGAGTGCGATGGCTGCCGATATTTTTGTAGTGCGACACAGCGAGTCAGGCGCACCACATCTCATTTCTGAACATGTCGCACCGCATGTGCATGTGATCAATGCAGGCGACGGTCGTCATGCACATCCGACGCAGGGCTTGCTCGACATGTACACCATTCGCCACTACAAAAAAGACTTCAGCAATTTGACGGTGGCTATTGTGGGTGACGTCTTGCACTCACGCGTGGCGCGATCCGACATCCATGCGCTGACCACCTTAGGTTGTGCCGAGGTGCGGGTGGTGGGCCCCAAAACCTTGGTGCCTAACGATCTGTCGCAAATGGGTGTGCGTGTGTTCAATACTTTGGAAGAAGGTATCAAAGGCTGCGATGTCATCATCATGTTGCGTTTACAAAACGAACGGATGAGCGGTGCTTTGCTACCTTCGAGCCAAGAGTATTTCAAGGCCTTCGGTTTGACGCCGCACAAATTACAACTCGCCAAACCTGATGCCATCGTGATGCATCCGGGCCCGATCAACCGAGGCGTCGAGATTGACTCGGCAGTCGTGGATGGTCCGCAAAGTGTGATCTTGTCGCAAGTCACTTTTGGCATTGCAGTACGTATGGCGGTGATGTCGATCGTCGCGGGGAATGACGCATGAAGACACTGATTCAAAACGGACGCGTCATCGACCCGGCTTCGGGCTTGGACGAGTTGGCGGATATTGCGATCGCTGCCGGGAAAATCCAAGCGATCGTTAAAAAAGGCGAACCGCTTCCAGCTGGCTTTCAAGCAGAAAAAACTTTCGACGCCAAAGGCTGCATCGTGGCACCCGGCTTGGTGGACTTGCAAGCGCGCTTGCGTGAGCCAGGCTATGAACACGAAGGCATGTTGGAGTCTGAACTCAAAGCGGCGGTTGCAGGCGGCGTCACGAGTTTGGTGTGTCCTCCAGACACCGATCCCGTCTTAGATGAGCCCGGCTTGGTAGAGATGCTCACCTTCCGCGCAGAAAAACTCCATCGCTCACGCGTATTTCCATTGGGCGCATTGACGCGCGGCTTGCAAGGCGCGGTGTTGACCGAAATGGCGGAACTCACAGAAGCAGGATGTATTGGTTTTAGTCAAGCAGAGGTGCCGATTGCTGACACCCAAGTCTTGCAACGCGCACTGCAATATGCATCGACCTATGGCTACACCGTATGGCTGCGCCCACAAGATTTGCATTTGGGCAAAGGCGTTGCTGCCAGTGGCGCATTGGCCACACGATTGGGGTTGAGCGGTGTGCCTGTAGCGGCGGAGACGATTGCTTTGCACACCATCTTTGCTTTGATGCGATCGACCCAAGCGCGTGTGCACCTGTGTCGTATCTCCAGTGCAGAAGGCGTCGCTCTAATCCGCGCTGCTAAACAAGAAGGTTTGAAAGTTACTGCGGATGTGAGTATCAACTCCTTGCATTTGAGCGAACTCGATATTGGCTACTTCGATAGTTGCGCAAGATTGACACCGGTGTTGCGTCAAGCGCGCGATCGCGATGCATTGCGCGAGGGGTTGAAAGACGGCACCTTAGATGCGTTGGTGTCGGACCATTCGCCAGTCGATGAAGACGCGAAAGCATTGCCGTTTGCCGAAGCCGAGCCTGGGGCTACAGGCTTGGAGTTATTGCTTAGTCTCGCGCTCAAATGGGCGGATGAAACAGGCGTGCCATTAATGCGAGCTTTAGATGTGGTGACAGCGCAACCAGCGCGCATCTTGGGTCAAGACAAAAGCTTTGGCCATTTGCAAGTGGGTGGCGTTGCAGATGTAGTGGTGTTTGATCCACAAGACCCATGGCAAGTTACTTCAGAGGGTTTGCACAGCCAAGGTAAACACACGCCGTTTGGTTTTGCACGCAGTGGCATGGCCTTGCCCGGACGTGTCAAAGCCACGTGGGTGAATGGACATTTGGCTTTCTCAGCCTAAGCCTTTGTTAAATGCAGACCCTGCGTGCATTCGTTAAATTTATGCGCATGCTGATGTGGGTGGTGTATGGCTATTGGCGCATTCGCACGGTATTCCACAAGTTAGAGCCCCAAGACCATGCCACGGCCGTTGAAGAATGGGCCCAAGGCATGTTGTCGATTTTGGGCATCACGGTTCGCGTGCAGGGCGAACCCAGCAAGGGGCCGGTATTGATGGCTGCCAACCATATTTCATGGTTAGATATTTTGGTGATGCACGCAGCCTGCCATTGCCGCTTTGTTGCGAAGTCTGAAATACGTGCATGGCCTTTGCTAGGTGTGTTGACAGCGGGAGGTGGATCGTTGTTCATAGAGCGCACATCTAACCGCGATGCAATGCGTGTGGTGCACCAAATGGCAGACGCATTGTCAAAAGGGCAATTGCTTGCAGTGTTTCCAGAGGGTGGAACAGGTGACGGCAAAACCTTGTTGCCTTTTCACGGTAACTTGTTGCAAGCGGCTATCGTGGCGCATGCTCCGATTCAACCTATTGGCTTGCAATTTTTAGAGGCCCAAAGCGGTGCGAAAAGTTTTGCGCCTTGCTACCACGCAAATGACACCCTCTTGGGTTCTGTTTGGCGCACTTTGTGTGCGCCCCCTTTGTTGGCCGTGGTGCATTACGGTACGAATGAAATGGCGCACGGTCGCAGTCGTCGTGAATGGGCTGTGGATTTGCGCGACAGCATTCACAGCTTGATAGATTAAGCTACATGGCCAATTATTCAGCTTTGGTGGATTGATTTGAATGTCAGTTCAAGCAAATAAACGTTAACGTTGTAGAAATTTCAAGCATATGGCCACCAAGAAAATTCCAAAAGTAAAGCCCACTAAGTTCGGCGACAAGACCATTAAGAAGAAAGTCAGTTCTAAAAAATCATCCGATTCTATGGACGCAATGTTTGCGTTAGCAGCTGAAACGTTTCGAGTCATGTCAGCACCTATGCGACTGAAGATCATCAATTGCTTGTGTGATGAAGAAAAAAATGTTGGGCAACTATTAGAGGAAATAGACACCACCCAGCCCAATATGTCGCAGCATTTAAATACCCTGTTTAAAGCCAAAATCTTAGGTCGTAGGCGTGAAGGGGTGCAAATTTACTACCGCATCATTAATGAGCGCGTCGTCACTTTGTGTCGGGCTGTTTGTACGCAGATCGCTATCGATAGTGATATCTCACACCTTTAAATATTTCGAGGTAAAAAAAAGGCCGCAGTTGCGACCTTTTTTAATTATGTGAGATTTAGGGCTTTAGATAAACATGGCCTTCTTTAGCCTGTAAACGCGCTACCTCAGCTACGCCAGAAGGAACAATTTTGGCCTCCATCGCGACTTTACTGGGGTCGATGTTGCGCGTCATCAAGGTGTTGTTACACACACGAAACTGAACACCCTTGGCAGCCAAGTCAGCCACCACACCACTGAATTCACGGCCTTTGTTATCTTTGGCGCCCTCTAATAGAAAGTCGATACCAGGGCCGTGTGTCACTAGCGTTATTTTGGTTTTAGGGTCTGCATTTAGATGGTTACGGACATTGCCCAAAATGGCAGATGCGGTGTTGACATCTGTATTGACGTGGTAGACGACTTTGGTGTCTTGTGCCTGTGCAAATAGGCAAGTAAAAACCATCAATACGGGGGCGATAACGTGTAAAAAAACTTTAGATATCTTCATATTTTGATGATGCGTCAGGTGACGTAAATTAAAAGCTGTACATAAGCATAGCATCGATGATAAGGTTGTCTAACTAGTCGAGAACTAAAAATCCCCGTAAGATTTAAACGTATTCAAGGAGTGGATTTGTACAAGCGGATATTTCAACATTGCCTGATATTTTTGTTCCTATGCTCTGTTAGCTGGGGATGCATTGCGCAAGCTCAGGCAATCAACAAAACTGCCAATACCAAACCGCTGATGCAGGCTAAATCGATTGACCCTGATGTTTTTTATGTGCAAGGCGTCTCTGAAATGGGCTCGTCTGCTAACCAAAACTTTATATCTAATGCTGGATTTATTGTGACCCCCGTTGGCGTTGTGGTGGTTGATGCTTTGGGTTCTCCTGCGCTTGCAAGAAGACTGTTGGTTGAGATTAGAAAAATAACCAATAAACCCATACACACAGTGGTGTTGACGCATTACCACGCCGACCATATTTATGGGCTGCAGGTTTTCAAAGATGCTGGCGCACGTATTGTGGCGCATACCGCTGCGCGTGAATACCTATTTTCAGATACAGCCCAGTTGCGACTTGAAGTCTCCCGTCAGGAATTGTGGCCATGGATTGACGAAAAAACACGGCTTGTTCCCGCAGACGTTTGGTTGACCGGACCGCAGACCCTCCATATAGGCGGCATACGCTTGGATATTCAACCAGTAGGACCTTCACACACCGCGGAAGACTTGGTGGTGTATCTGCCGCAGAAAAAAATATTATTCGTGGGCGACTTGGTCTTTAGAAACCGTATTCCGTATGTGGGGCAGGCAGATAGCAAGCATTGGATTGCAGCTTTACAAAATTTACTCACATTTGACACCCAATGGATCATTCCAGGCCACGGTGCTATCTCTAGTGATCCTAAAGGCGACATGACATTGACGCGAGACTATCTCATTTACTTAAGAGAATCCATGGGGCGCGCAGCAAACGATATGGAGCCCTTTGAGAGCGCTTATACCAATACCGATTGGTCTAAGTTTGAGAAAATGCCCCTCTTTAAGCCAGCTAATCGAATGAACGCCTACAACACCTATTTGCTGATGGAACAAGAATCCAAATGAAGCCCGTGATGCGACGCCGTATTTTTGTACAAAGGCTCTCCGTGGGGCTGGTCATGACGGGTGTTGCTAGTAGTTCTTTGGCAGCACCAATCACTTTACCGGTGACAGATTCATTGCCCAGCGCTTTGGTGATTGCTTTGCAAGCTAAGCAGCCATTGGTCGTTATGGTGAGTTTGCAGGGCTGTCCCTTTTGTAAAGTGGTGCGCGAAAACTATTTGCATCCCTTGCGCGATACAGGCTTACATATCGTGCAAATCGATATGCGTGATAACAGGCAGATCGTTGACTTCGATGGATCTTCCAGTACACAGGATGCATGGATCCGAAAATACGGGATCAAGCTTGCACCAACGGTCCTATTTTTCGGAAGCCAAGGCCGTGAGGTTGCTGCGCGATTAAAGGGCGCATATTTGCCCGATTTCTATGGCGCCTATTTGGATGAGCAACTGCTTATTGCACGCCAAGTTCTTGCAACGCACAAACAAAGTTAATCAAAAATGAAGTTTTTGAGAGGAACGGTTACGCCTACTGGCTTATTCATTAGGATGTCATCCATGAAGAAATTTTTCATGTCTGCAGTTGTCATGTCGATGGGATTCGTCCAGGCTGAGCAGCATCCTCTGTTCAAGGGTGCAGACATACCCTTAGGTGAAAAGTTAATTGCAGAAAACAGCTGTAATGAATGTCATATTCGTCGTGTCGGAGGTAATGGAAATAGTATTTATAAACCGACTGGCCGCATCAACACAGCTGGTGCACTGCGTGGTATGGTCGAATATTGCAATACGGAGCTGAATTTAGGATTCTTCCCCGAGGACACCAACGCTGTAGCTGCTGTTTTGAATTTAAAACACTACAAGTTCCGTCAACACTGACCTATCCACCTTGGTAAACCCGAGGCTTCATACATTCTGCTTCGTTTATATTAGCGTATATTGATATATAAATCAAATGGAAGGAACGTCTGTGCCTGCTTCAGCTAGAACGCTATCGGGACGAATTCAAAAAGCCCCTGAAAACTTCTTAGATCGCGACGGAATTCGTGCTGTCATTGCGGAGAGCAAAAGCGGTCGTCGAAACTTCATACGGCAAGCATTTGCTGCTGCAGCCACAGGTGCGGCACTACCCCTAGCCAATGCACAAAGTAACCCTGTGCCTAGCGAAGGCGGGGATCCTTATATATTGAATTTGCCAGACCACGCGAAAGGCCTGGGACAAGGCGTTGCTGCTGAAGGTGGCTACGGTAAGCCTTCGCAATACGAAATCAATGTGCAGCGGAGACAAAGTCCTGGGCTTACCCAAACAACGCAGGCATCTGTTTCCTTTGCGCCATTGCAGTCCTTGTTCGGCATCGTGACGCCAAGTGGTTTGCATTTTGAGCGTCACCACCAAGGCTGGTGGGACATCGACCCGTCCAAACATCGTTTCATGATCAACGGCTTAGTGAAAACGCCGATGGTATTGACCATGGATGAAATCATGCGCTTGCCGTCTGTATCACGTTTCCACTTTATTGAATGCGGCGCTAATACGGCCGTGGAGTGGGGTAACGTCGCTGTACCTACTGTGCAATACACCCACGGCATGCTGTCTTGCAGCGAGTTCACCGGTGTGCCACTGATTACATTGCTTGAATTGGCTGGTGCTGATCTCAAAAATGGAAAATTCGTTTTAGCCGAAGGGGGTGATGGTTCATCCATGACGCGCACCATTCCAATAAGCCTGATTACTTCTGGTGAGGTGCTGGTGGCTTACGGGCAAAACGGTGAAATGCTCAGACCTGAGAATGGCTACCCCTTGCGCTTGGTGGTCCCTGGTATTCAAGGCGTTAGTTGGGTTAAATACTTAAGGCGTGTTGAAGTGGGAGACATGCCTTATGCAGCGAAAGACGAAGCAGTTCATTACATGGACCTCATGCCCAATGGCCAGCATCGCCAGTACACCAATATTCAAGAATGCAAGAGTGTTGTGACATCCCCTTCAGGGGGACAAGTTTTATTGGACAAAGGTTTTTACAACATCACCGGTCTCGCATGGTCGGGCCGCGGCAGGGTGAAAAAGGTAGATGTCAGCGTGGATGGAGGACGCAATTGGAAGCAGGCGCGTCTAGAGACCCCTGTGCTGAGTAAAGCATTGACCCGTTTCAATATTGATTGGGTGTGGAATGGAAAGCCCGCCATCATCCAAAGTCGTGCTACAGACGATACAGGTTTTGTGCAACCCACTTACCAGCAGTTACGTGCAGTGCGTGATACCCGATCCATCTATCACAACAATGCCATTCAGTCCTGGTTGGTACAAGAAAACGGCGAGGTCAAAAATGTACAAGTGTCATAAAGTCATTTTGACGGCCGTCTTACTTTTTGCAACTGTTGGTGCATTTGCCCAGTCTGTGGCGTATCCGGGCATTGGTCGACCAGCCACCACCAAAGAAGTCGCCGCGTGGGATATTGATGTACGTCCTGATTTCAAGGGGCTTCCTGCTGGGTCTGGCTCGGTGTCACAAGGCCAAGATGTGTGGGAGTTGAAGTGTGCACAGTGCCATGGTGTTTTTGGTGAATCTAACGAAGTGTTCAGTCCGTTGATAGGTGGCACCACTAACGACGACATCAAAAATGGACGCGTCGCCAGTCTCACCAGACGCGACTTCCCTGGCAGAACCACCATGATGAAAGTGGCGACGGTTTCTACCTTGTGGGACTACATCAACCGCGCCATGCCTTGGACTGCACCTAAATCACTAAAAACCGATGAGGTGTATGCAGTGACAGCGTACATGTTGAACTTGGCTTACGTTGTACCAGACGATTTTGTTTTATCTGATAAAAATATCGCAGAGGTACAAAAGCGTATGCCTAACCGCAATGGCATGTCTACACAGCACAACCTATGGCCAGGTAAAGAATTCAACGGAACGGCCAAACCGGATACAGGCAACGTGGCCTGCATGACAGACTGCACGCCTGAAATAAAAGTTTCTTCTATGTTGCCCGATTACGCACGCAATGCGCACGGAAACTTGGCTGAACAAAACCGCATAGTTGGTCAACAAAAAGGCGCTGACACGTTGCAGCCGGAGAGAAAACCTGGGATGAGTGCTAGTGCGTCAGCACCTTCATCGCCTAACATCAAACCTGTAGCCAAGACTGTAGATCTGGCTATAGCGCTCCTAGCAAAACACAATTGCAACACCTGCCACGCACAAGACCGAAAAGTTGTTGGCCCAAGTTTTAATGACATTGCGAAAAAATATTCTGGCAAAGTAGACTACTTGGCTGGGAAAATAAAATCTGGTGGAGCAGGCGTTTGGGGACCCATACCCATGCCAGCGCAAAGTGCACCAGAAGCAGACATCAAAACCATCGCGGGCTGGTTAGCCGGTGGTGGGGCAAAATAACACACAAATATTCAATAGGAGCACATCCATGCAAACTCGACGCGAGACCCTCAAGCACAGCGCTGCTGTCGCCAGCCTATTGGCGGCTACAGGCCTGTTTCCTCACTATGTACAAGCTTTTGAAAAAGCTGCATTTGAAGCCAAGACCATCAACGAGGCAATCAAAGCAATGGGTGGTGCAGTCCCAGTAGAGAGCAAAGATGTCACTATCACTGGTCCAGATATCGCAGAAAACGGCGCTGTAGTTCCTTTTGGCGCGAGCACCTCTTTGCCTAACGTGAAACGCGTTTTGCTATTGGTTGAAAAAAATCCTTCTGCTTTGGTCGCTATGTTTAACGTAAGCCCAGAGGTGGATGTCAACTTTGCAACGCGCGCCAAGATGGGGCAATCGTCTGATGTCTATGCAGTCGCTATTACCAATGATGGAAAAGCCTTCTTTGCTAAAAAAGAAGTCAAAGTAACCCTTGGCGGCTGCGGCGGCTAATTACCACTTAATTTATTTAGGAGTCATACCATGGCAGATCCAATGCGCATTCGTGCCCAAGCAGCTGGCGACAAAGCCACTATCCGTGTTCTGATGAGTCACGAAATGGAGTCCGGTCAACGCAAAGATGGAAATGGAAAAACTATTCCCGCTTGGCATATCCAAGACGTGACTGCAACACTCAACGGCAAAACAGTGATGACTGCCGAATGGGGCCCTGCGGTCTCTAAAAACCCATTTCTACAGTTCACCATCAAAGGCGCTAAAGCTGGTGACAAAGTAGGCATCACCTGGAAAGACAACAAGGGCGATACACGCAGTGATGAAGCGACGGTAACTTAAAAAATATTGACCCCCCAAACGGAGACATGCATGAAAAAAATCGCGCTTGCTGTGGGGCTTGTTAGCCTTTCAGTCATTGCCTTTGCGCAAAAATCATCCACCGACAGCATTGCCGAATACCGGCAAATGCTGCAAGACGGAAACCCTGCCGATCTGTTTGAGGCCAAAGGTGAAGGTCTGTGGACGCAAAAGCGCGGACCCAAAAATGCCAGCTTAGAAAAATGTGATTTAGGCAAGGGCCCTGGTGTCTTCAAAGGTGTTTGGGTAGAGCTGCCGCGCTACTTCGCCGATACAGGCCGCGTGCAAGACCTGGAGTCACGCTTGCTCACCTGCATGCAAGAGTTGCAAGGCTTTGATGC
>CANBZB010000002.1 GCA_947373745.1 Burkholderiales bacterium
TACCTATGGCACGGGCTGCTTTATGTTGATGCACACTGGCAATCAATTTCAAACGAGTCAAAACGGGTTAATCACCACCAGTGCAGCGCAAATCAGTGACAAGCCTGAATTTGCATTGGAGGGAAGCGTTTTTATTGGTGGCGCCGTCGTCCAATGGTTACGCGACGGTTTGCATGCGTTCAAAAATAGTTCCGATATTGAATCACTTGCGCAAACTGTGACCGATGCGGATGGTGTCGTGATGGTGCCAGCGTTCACAGGCTTAGGAGCACCCTACTGGAATGCAGATGCGCGTGGAACTGTTGTGGGCATCACCCGCGGCACAACGATGGCGCACTTCGCGAGGGCCGCACTGGACAGCATTGCATTTCAAAGTACTGCGTTATTGCAAGCTATGAGCAAAGATGCAGTGCACCACGGTGGTCAGCGAGTTCGTGAGTTGCGTGTCGATGGTGGCGCTTGTGCCAATAACTTACTCATGCAAATACAGGCAGATTTACTAGGTATTCCTGTCATTCGCCCTGCAGTGATTGAAACCACCGCTCTAGGTGCCGCCTACTTGGCGGGACTGCACTGCGGTATGTTCAGTGACTTGACTGCGCTAGAGAAGCACTGGAAGATTGACCGTGTGTTTGAAGCGCAGATTTCTCGTGATGAGGCGCAGCATCGGATGGTGCAGTGGGAACATGCGGTGCGACAGGCGGTTGCGCATTAATCTTTATTTTCAACCTACATACTTATTAATTACGATAGATTCAAATGCTTAAGCTCGATCGTATTTGAATCTTAATTTCAATATTTTTTCTATTGCATTGATTAAGTTATTGGTGCAAATCATCTCCGAAGAGCACGCGAACTACAAACCAATCGCACGACATATGACACGGTTTTCAATTCCGATGCCACTCAAATCATTAAGTTCGACTTCCAAACGTGTCGTCGAACTTTTGCCCTAACTGGTTCGAGCCCCAAGCCCATCTTCAAATTTCGGCTGTTTAAATGACACCGCCGAACGTAGAATCTACGAAAGTGCTGGAAAAATTGTAAATTACAATTTTTGGTCAATTACACGAACTATTACACGTTCCGTAATTATCGCTTTAAGTCATTGATTTATAAGGGGTTTTGACGAGCCTGGCTTTCTGTTAATCCGTAGGTCCCTGGTTCGAGCCCAGGTCGAGGAGCCAAACAGAAGCCCTTGCAAGCAATTGCAAGGGCTTTTTTATTTCAAACTGCCAATGCTTTGGGTGCGATCGATGGATTGTTCTTGAACTTGATTTCAGCTGTCCAAAGATCCAAAGCCTCCTGCATGCGAAGCCAGCTTTCAGGCGTGCCGCCTACAGCTCGTGCAATGCGAATGGCCATCTCCGCAGTGACAGCTTTTTTCTCGTGAAGTAAGTCTGATACCGTTTGTCGACTGACCATGAGACGAGTTGCAAACTCGCCTTGCGTCCATGCCAGTTCTGGCAGCACACCTTCACGCAGAACTGCTCCAGGGTGCGTTGGCTTGCGATTAGGGTTTCGTAAAGACTTCATCAGTGATAGTCCTCCAAGTTAACGTTCATGGCGTCTTCGCCAACAAATTGATATGTGATTCGCCAGTTGCCAGTGACAGGAACTGCGAACTCACCTTTTCGATCACCTTTGAGTGCGTGAAACTTGTAGCCGGGCAAGTCCATGTCCTCAGCTTCCTTTGATGCAAACTGAGAACAGCTTAAGGAAATACGTTTTGGTGTCGACCTTATAGCTATGAACGCTGACCAATTTATCGAATCTGCAAATAATTTTGCAAAAGCAAGTGCTAAAACATCTAACGCTGAAATTCAGCAAGCCTACGAGAATAATTTAGATTGCCTTGCACGCCCAGGTCAACAAGTCGTTGTGATTGGAAAACCTTGGCCAATTGGCCGCTGGGGCAAGGTAATAGCATTTCATGAATTTAGCCCTTGCTACTTTCGCGTAGAAGTTGAAATCGATGGAGAACGCTTTCAAATTCCAGCCCATGCGTTAGCGCGTCGGTTAGGTTCTCCAGACTGTGAAAAGGCTGAACTTCAATATATCTATTTACTCATGAAGATCAACGGTTTGACGATAGCATCCTCATAAAGGCCCCTGCTCCAAACTTGACACTTCATTAGTCAAAGTCGTTCTGCGCATATCGCGCACCTCTTTCGGATCGTAGCGACGGGCGCGGTGCATCGTTACGCGGTTATCCCACATCACCAAGTCCCAAGGACGCCACACCTGAGCGTATACAAACTCCTTTTGTGTAGCGTGTTCATTCAAGTCGCGTAAAAACGAGCGGGCTTCTGGCATGGGCCAACCTTCAATGCCACCAGCATGGCTTGCTAGGTAAAGCGAAAGTCGTCCTGTGTTGGGATGGCGACGGACAAGGCGTTGTCGCACTGGGTCCCACTTCGCACGCTCTGCGTCCGTGAAATCATCAAAACCCAAAATTCCGCGAGAAAAGATCTGGCTGTGTGAGCAAATGAGGTCATGCACCTCCTCTTTCATCGCATCATCCAAAGCGTCATAAGCGGCACGCATGTCGGCGAATTCCGTATTACCGCCGGCGGAGGGAATCTTTCGTGCGGAGAGAAGTGAATACTTGGCTGGCACATCCTTGAACGAACTGTCTGAGTGCCACAACATGTTACCCAGTCCAAACAAGCGTCGTCGGTCATCGCGAGGGAGTAATTCGCCGTGTTTGTCGAGGTTGGAGATATCGTTCAACTGCATGCTAAGACGCCTGTCCTTCTCGGACATGATGTCGCCTGTAGCTTCTTCGAGTTTGCCGAGTTGACGGCTAAACGCTATTTGCTGGTCATCGTCCAAATGCTGGTCATGAAATACGAGTACACCGAAGTGGTCTATGCCCGCGTGGATGGCGGTGACTTCATCGTCACTGAGGGTACGCGTCAGGTCAATGCCTGAGACCTCTCCGACAAAAGTGGGCCTTGTCATATCAATGGGGTGTATGGCGAGTGAAATAAAGATCTCCAGTAGAAATTTATTTCAACCCTATCACATTCAAATCAAAATTCCATCAGGAATAAGCCCAGCCCAGAAGACTGAAAGAGACAATGTAATTCTTATTTATTTCTTATCGCAGAGTCGGGAGATCCCCAAAAATAGGCTTTGAACTTTGGGTCGGATTTTTAAAAATTTTTCATACCCAAATTCCATAACATCCAGTGCCCCAGGCACTTTTGCAACAGATGCTAGTCGGCTCCAACCGGGCAATTGTTCCCATACATGGACAAATGCAGCCGCGCCTGAGACTAATTCTCCATTAGGTTTAATGGCATGAAATCGCTGCATCAGGGCCTCCTTGCTCTGTCCTGCAGGAGGGACAAACTCTGACGCAGACACATCCACCCAATTAATTTTTCCATCCAGGGATATTTTTTTGTATTGATTGATCTCAGCCGTACACAGTGGACAAGAGCCGTCATAAAGCACGGTGGAAGCAGTAGTGTTGGGTGTCTGCATAAATGTGTACAAGTTAAAAAGAGAGGCTCAATAACGTAGATCAAGCCACGCGCAACTGCATGAAGTTTGACAAATCAAAAACAGAATTGGGCGCCATAGGAAGCGCTTGCTTTTGTATCGGTTTGAAATGAAAACTCATAGATGAAGCATGAATGGCTTCGCTGTCCAAAGTGGATGCCGGCATATGTTTTAAAACATCGGCCAAGGGATAGGTCTGCAAGAAGCTACGCTTGATGTCCTCGAGTTGTTGGTGCAAATTAAATGCAGCCAAGAACTCAGAGCTCTGGTCTGTCTGCCCTGTATCCGTTTCTTCAGTATTGAAACATGACACCACATCCCAAACGGATAAGTTAACAACAGCTTGTTGCAGTTGATAGCCGCCACCTGGTCCGCGATGCGCCCGGAGCAAATCCCCTTCTTTCAAGTCTTTCATCAGGCTTTCGGTGTAAGAAACCGAGAGACCCAACATTCTGGAGAGCCTAGAGGTAGTAATGGGTTGGTGCCTTTGTGCAGAGGCAACAAGCCCAATGACATTGAGTCCATGGATAGCGCGACTGTTAAGCATTTAAACCGCCTTGAGTTGATTTTGAATGTTTAAATTTAACATATGCGTAGATTAAATGCTATTATGTTAGATAATTATTTCAATATATCTACTCATAATTTACTCAAAATAAACCATGAACAAAAATTATCTACCTGACACGCCTCTGCATAAGATCGGCGCAGTATCGAGTCTGAGCGGCGTACCTACGCCTACATTGCGGGTGTGGGAAGTCAGATACGCCACCTTCAGCCCACTCAAAACACAGGGCCAACATCGCCTCTACTCTGACGATGATGTTTTAAAAGCCACGTTACTCAAACGCCTGACGGAACAAGGTCATGCCATCAGCAATATCGCCAACTTGTCCTCGCAGGCTCTCAACAATTTGCTGATGCAACAGCAAAGTTCTAATCGAATTCAGGTCCACAAGAAATTGGAGGACCGCGCAATTTCCATGACCATCATTGGGTTGGCATTGGCCGGTCGCATTGAATCCAAAAAATTTACACTCAGTTTTAACAACCATGAGATCAAGGTCGCAGATATCTTCAACGATTTATCGGATGCTCTTGGCGCAGAGTTCGAACAACCCACACAAATACTGCTGGTCAAAACGAATTCATTGCATGCAGGCATAGAAGTAGACATTCACAAGCTCGCACAAAATTGCCAAGCCTTGCAAGTCATCGTTTTATACAACTACGGCCAGCAAAACATCATTGAATCGATGAAGCGCTCAGGCATGATCGTGCGCAGAGAGCCCATCTCCGACTCTGATTTGGCTGATTTAATCAACTCTGTTTTATTGGTCGGGACCGAACAAAAAAACAGCGGTCTCGTGGTGGGAGCGTTGATACCCCAACGCAAATACAGCGACGCCACACTAGCCAAAGTAGCGGGAATTTCATCTAATGTTTTGTGCGAATGCCCTCGCCACGTAGCAGAAATCATTGCGCAATTGGCAAGTTTCGAACAATATACCCATGAGTGCCTCAACAAATCTACCGAGGACGCCCATCTTCATGCCTATTTAAGTTCGGTATCAGGGTCAGCTCGGGCCCTCTTTGAAAGTGCACTAGAAATGGTGGCCAAACACGAAGGAATCGAACTTGTCCCTTAGAAACCTCATCCTAGTTTTGGGCGATCAATTAGACGCAGCTTCATCTGCATTTGTTGGCTTTGATCCCAAACTCGACGCTGTCTGGATGGCCGAGGTAGAGGAAGAATCTACGCATGTGATTTCTTCCAAGCAAAGAATCACCTTGTTTTTGAGCGCCATGCGCCACTTTGCCCAGTTTTTGCAAGCAGAGCGATGGTCCGTTCTCTACACCAAGCTTGATTCACAAGGCAATGCTGGTTCGCTGTCTAGCGAATTAGAAAAAACAATTCTTCTTAGAAAACCACAACAACTCATCATGGTAATGCCAGGTGAATCGCGGGTTCTCACCAGTCTGCAATCTGTCGCAGCGAAGCACCAATTAACTCTAGAGATCAGACAGGACAGCCATTTTTTGTGCACGCTTGATGGATTTCAAAAACATATAGCGGGTCGAAAACAAATACGTCTTGAATTTTTTTACCGTGAAATGCGCCAGATGACTGGTGTCTTGATGGATGGAAAAAATCCTGTGGGTGACAAATGGAACTTTGATACAGAAAACCGTGGCAGCTTTGGCAAGCAAGGGCCTCAAAACCTGCCCCAACCTTCTAAATTTGCACCCGACACAATCACCCAAGATGTCATGCAACTTGTGAACCAGAAGTTTGCACATCATCCTGGCTCAATATCCTCCTTCAGTTGGCCCGTCACGCGTGAACATGCTCTTCAAGCATTGCATGAATTCGTAGCGCATCGGTTGCCCTATTTCGGCCAATACCAAGACGCCATCTGGGAGGGCGAGGTTTGGTTGTATCACTCGCACCTGTCGTGTGCGCTCAATACCAAACTACTTCATCCCAAAGAAGTAATCGACAAAGCACAAGAGGCTTACCTTCAAGGCCACGCCCCCATCGAGGCCGTGGAAGGTTTCATTCGGCAGATCTTGGGGTGGCGTGAATATGTACGCGGCATTTACTGGACGTATATGCCCGAGTACATCGATCGCAATGCCATGCATGCGACAGCCAAATTACCGGATTTTTTCTGGACAGGTCAAACTGACATGGCATGCCTGAGAGATGCCATTGGATTAACGCTCCAACACGGATATGCCCACCATATTCAACGGTTGATGGTGACTGGTCTGTATGCGCTGTTACTCGGAGTCACCCCCAAAGAGGTTCATGCTTGGTATTTGGGCGTTTATGTGGACGCTGTAGAGTGGGTAGAAGTTCCCAACACCATCGGTATGAGCCAATACGCGGATGGCGGTTTGATGGCAAGCAAACCCTACATTGCCAGCGGTAAGTACATCGACCGTATGAGCAACCATTGCAAAGGCTGTAAATTCAACCCAGCCGAGTCAACAGGTGACAACGCATGTCCCTTCACCACCTTGTATTGGGACTATCTCAACAAACATTCAGACACTTTAGCTAAAAATCCCCGTATGGTGATGCAACTCAAAAACCTGCACCGTCTGTCGGTTGAAAAACGAGAAGAAATCGCTCTACAGGCCCACAAACACAAAAAGGTTATCTATGAAATATCTTAAGATTTTTGGAGTAGGCTTGATATTTGGCCTTTTATGTACTGGACACGCCATGGCCATCGAAGAACCCAAATATGAAATCATCCAAGCAGATGGCAATTTCGAAATTCGCAAGTACGCGCCTATTTTGATTGCAGAAACCCTCATAGAAGGGGATATGGACGAAGCTTCCAACAAAGGGTTCAGGCTAATTGCTGACTTTATTTTTGGTAACAATCAATTGGCTGATTCAAACACCAATTCAAAAATTGCCATGACCGCACCAGTTACGGTAGAACCCATCTCACAAAAAATTGCTATGACCGCCCCTGTCACGGTCGAGCTGCAGGCTTCTGAATCAAATATGCAAGCCGCCAAAAAATGGCGCATTCACTTTGTAATGCCAAGCCAGTACACACTGGCTAGTATTCCAAAGCCTAAAAACGCTGCCATCACGTTAAAAGAAGTACCCAGCAAGATCTTTCTTGTCTACTCTTATTCATGGCTCAATACCCTCTCGAGAGTGCAGACAAAAACAGAGGAGGCACTCGAATGGGCGAACCGCAAGGGTTTAAAAGTCATCGGCGCACCACAACTCTCCCGCTATGACCCCCCTTGGACGCTGCCGATGTTTAAGCGCAATGAGATCATGATTGAAATAGCATCGCCCTAAGGTGCACTTTGGATTTACAAATGCATAAACATAAACTCAGCACCACCGAAATTGCCCAAGCCTTGAAAACCATTCAAGGTTGGACCTTAGAGCCTGACGAAGCCTTTATGAATAAACAGTGGCAGTTCGATAGCTTTAAAACAGCCATGGACTTTATTGCCAAAGTGGCAGAGATTGCAGAGCGTCAAAACCATCATCCCGAGTTTTTATCTGTATACAGAAAAATGCGCATCAGGCTGTCCACACACGATGCTTCTGGACTTACTCAAAAAGATTTCGACCTAGCTGCTGAAATCGACGGCTTGATAGCCAATCAATTTAGCCATTGCATCTAGCAAACCACTTCTATTTCAACTGCCTGCACAACGATTGCATTCAAAATAAATACATCTGCTGCGAGTGCAATAAGTAGTCGGCTACAAACTGCGACAGCATCAGATGGTGTTTGTTCTCATGCCATTGCGGCTGCATGTATTTTTTTGTGTACCAATTCGCCTGGCTCTCTAAATGGCAGCCCACTAAGCCAACAGAGCCTTGAATAATCGCCATCGGGTCACCGTTAGCATACGTGGCCACCGTATCAAACTGACCGCCTAAAAACGTAGGTCCATCATAAAAATACATGCGATGCGCTTGACCGCGCCATGTCACAGGTGCAGTGGTGCCATAAGACGAACGTATATCCGCACCTGGGCGTTTGATGTATTGCACACACCGCGTCCCCTTAAGTAAATTGAAGTAATAGGCATCGGCCCAATAAGCTCCCATACAAATACCCAAGTACTTACCACCACGCCGCATAAAGCTTTGCAGCTCGGGAAGATTGGCTCTCAAAATAGTTTTGAAAGTAGTAGCCTCTCCATCACCACCAGGAAACACTACGAGATCTACGTCGTCAAAAAACCCATCACTCACCTTATGACGCGTAAACAATTTAATATGCGCCATTTGCGACAAGGCGGCAATCACTCCGTTGACTGAATCGGTGGAGCAAGTAGGATGGTGTAAAAAAAGAGCGATGGTTTTCTGCATACCAAACGCAATTATGTATTCTTAGACAATCAGTGAATCATCCGTATGCGCCTACTTTCTAATTTAGTTCTAGCTTTTCTCATGACCGCCATTCAACTCAGTGCAACTGCACAAGATTTTCCCAACCAAAAATATGAAGTGTGGACAGCCAAAGATTTTCGCTTTCATACAGGCGAAGTAGCATCCTCTTTGCATATCGGCTACACCACTATTGGCAACCCCGCAGGCGAAGTCATCGTCATTTTGCATGGCACCACTGGAACGGGTGCAGGCATGCTCGATAGTGCATTTGGTGGTGAATTATTTGGCCCAGGCCAACCAATGGATGCCGCGAAATACTTGATTGTTTTACCCGATTCGATTGGCACCGGCAAATCGAGCAAACCATCGGATGGATTAAGGGCCCAATTCCCCCAATACAACTACGACGATATGGTCGCCGCCCAATACCGACTGCTCACTGAAAAGCTCCATGTAAAACACGTTCGCATGATTTTGGGAAACTCCATGGGCGGCATGCAAACTTGGTTATGGGGTGTGAAACACCCTAACTTCATGGATATCTTGGTGCCTATGGCCTCTATGCCTAGTGAAATGTCCGGTCGTAACTGGATGATGCGACGTCTCATCATCGATTCCATTCGTAACGATCCAGAATGGATGAACGGCAATTACGTCAAACAGCCTCGCAGTTTGCAGTTTGCATCGCTTTTCTATGCCATTGGAACCAATGGTGGTAACCAAGGCCTCCAACGACAAGCACCCACTCGCGTCAAAGCGGATCAACTATTAAAAGAGCGCTTTACTGCGCCCTTTACTGGTGACGCAAACGATCACCTCTATTTATGGGAAGCATCAAGGGACTACAACCCGCTTGGCGAAATTGACAAAATCAAAGCCACTGTGCTTGCAGTCAATTCAGCAGACGATGAACGCAACCCACCTGAACTTGGCGTCATGCAAAAAGCTTTAGAAAGAATTCCAAATGCACGATTGCTGCTAATTCCCGCCTCTGCTCAAACTGCAGGTCACGGCACAACCGGGCAAGCTAAATGGTGGAAGCAAGAAGTCGGCGCATTGCTTCAGTCAGCGCCAAACATCAAGTGATCCGATACGATCACTTTGTACGTTACTGCGCAATAGGCACTGAAGACCAAGAAACCATTTGCCAACCCAACGCCCTCTTGGCCCAGACTTGTAAATAACGGCTCATCACAACTTTCTTGGTCCCGGCAACTTCAACTTGAATACGAAGATCGCCGTTAACCAATACCACTTCTCCTATTACTCGAAATTCACGCTCAAGTACATCTAACCCGTGGTAGATGTAGTGGCCACTGCCAAGTTTCTCGAGATATTGCTTCTTGTTTTCTTGAACTGCGCTGGAATGGATGTAGCGCAAATCTTCACCAATCAAAGGCTCTAAAGCCTTGTAGTCACGGTTCAAAATAGCCTGCGAACGCTTGGCGTCTAAGGCTTCTATTTCTTGAATCACATCTTTATCGCTCATGAATACTGTCTCCTTGATTTATGTATGTGGATTAACGTGTCATAGCACCGTAGACCAAGTCTTGTACTTGCTCACGGTAGTATTTTCTTAAATCTCCAGGGGCTGCAGTTGCAAAAACAACCACCATTTTTTCCTTGGGATCCGCAAAAAAACCAGTGCCATATGCACCGTTCCAACTGTACTCGCCTACATTGCCGGGAACAGCTGCAAGCCCAGGCTCAAGTCTTACAGCTACGCCCAATCCAAAACCATATCCATCGCGGTGGGGCTCGACGTTGGCTACTCTATTTTCTATTGCGCGAGTCAAATGGTTGTTGGTCATCAATTTGACCATCTGCGGACTCAATATCCGCTTTCCGTTGAATTCACCTCCATTGACTAGCATTTGGGCAAATCGCAAGTAATCTGGAACAGTTCCAAGAGAACACCCACCGCCGCACTCAAAAGTAGACTCATTCTCTAACGCATCAATTTTTTGAGGTTTACCGTCGAGTGGATTCAACTTGAATGGATAGGCTTGGCGAGTTTTACTAGCAGCAGGTACATGAAAGCCGGTGTCTTTCATACCTAGTGGTGTCCATATGCTTTTGCGCAAATAGTTATCAAGGCTTTGACCCGTAGATTTTTCAATAACCGCCCCTAGCATTTCAAAGGATGTGCTGTATTCAAAAACGGTTCCAGGCTGATAGACCAATGCCAAGTTGCTAATGCGTTGGACGAATTCTGCTGCGCCTTTCATAGAGTGCAGTTCACTTCCTGTGGGATATTGGGCCAAAGCTGCCCCACTCGTATCTGCTCTCCCACCGTATGTAAGTCCAGATGTGTGGCGCATCAAATCTTGGATGGTGATTTGACGTTTTGGCGCCTCTAACGCAACCGTGCCGTCAGGTTTCTTCACAGCCACTTTCATTTGACCAACTTCAGGGTAGTAATCCGCGACTTTGCCAAACAATGGCAACTTGCCTTGCTGCGTTAAGGTGAGTGCGCCTGTCGCCACCATAGGCTTTGTCATGGATGCCAGCGCAAAAATGCTGTCAGTTTGCATAGGTGCCTGTGTCTCGGGATTGCGTATTCCATGCGCTTTTAGGTAGACGAGTTTTCCATCGCGAACAATGCCAACCACGCCTCCTGGAACTCTTTTTTTCTCAATTTCAGAGGCAAAAAAAGTGTCAATCCTTTTTAATCCTTCAGCAGAAAAACCAGCGTCCTTGAGTTCGGCAGTAGGAAAGGGTAAGTCCTTAGGCTTGGAGACAAATTCATTTGCAAAACTAGGGCTCGTCCAAATTGCAAACAGAGAAACTATTAGTGCGATCTTTTTCATAAATGGCCTACGTTTGTTTTAAAAAACGGATATTTTTGCCACAACTCTGCTGAGTTGCAACATGTAAATAAACACAGGAGAAAAGTTTTGATCATGAAATCAGTCTTGACATCACGTCGTGCGTTACTTAGCGCTTTGATATTGGCCAGCGCAACGTTGTCATTGCCATTGGTTGCGCAAAGTGCCTATCCCAATCGCCCCATCAAACTCATATCGCCCTTTCCTCCAGGGGGCACCAGCGATACGCTCGCCCGCTTGGTTGCCTCTAAATTAAGCGATGGACTCGGTCAGCCTGTTACGGTGGACAACCGTATTGGGGCCAGTGGCAATATTGGTCATGAGGCCGCAGCTAAATCGCCCCCTGATGGTTATACGCTCTTGCTTTCAAACAGCAGCACCACAGTGAACAACCCCCATTTATTCAAAAAAATGCCTTTTGATCCGATCGGTGATTTCGCTGCAATTTCTATCGTGGCGTCTTCGGGCCAAGTATTGGTAGTACACCCGTCTCTCCCGTTCACGACCCTCGCCGATGTGACGGCTTATGCCAAGGCCAACCCAGGCAAACTGAATTTCGGATCAGGCGGCAAAGGAATTCAATCCCACATCAGCGGCGAAATGTACAAAAGTGCGGTGGGTATCAACATTGTCCATGTGCCCTACAAGGGTGGTGTGCTTGCTGTCAACGATTTATTAGCAGGGCACATACAGATGGTGTTTTCTGATATGGCTCCCGCCATGCCCCACATCAAAGCAGGCAAGCTACGCGCAATTGCAGTGACCAGCGCACAGCGCGCAGTTGTTTTGCCAGATGTACCCACCATGATCGAGAGCGGTTTGGCAGGGTTTGAGTCTGGCGTCTGGTGGTCTATCGTCGCACCAAAGGGGACGCCGGTAGAAATAGTCAACCGCGTCAACACAGAGTTAGGCAAGATGGTGCAGCAGCCCGAAGTGCGTGAAGCGTATGCCAAGTTAGGTGTAAACACACAGCACAGCTCCCCAGCTAAAGTGGCGGAGAGTATTCGTGCTGAATCGCCTGTGATGGCAAAGATTTTGAAAGCAGCGGGAGTTGAAGCTGAGTAATTTAAATCCATAAGACAATTAATCCATGTCCGTACACACCCTCCACACACCAACGCATCCAGACCCCATCCGCCAAGCCAAGATCCATCTGGCTGCCGCACTCAGACTCGCTGTCTATGACGGATTTGATGAAGGTATAGATAACCATTTCACGGTTTGCGTACCTGGCCATGAAGACCAGTACATGGTCTTGCCATTTGGACTGCATTGGTCAGAGGCGCGCGCTAGTGACATCATGGTTTTTAATGAAGCAGGCAAAACACTAGAGGGCCAAGGTGAGGTTGAACTCTCTGCGCAAAGCATTCACGCGCCTTTGCACAGAATGACCGGCGCCAAAGTGGTGCTGCATACGCACCAACCTTGGGCGCTTGCTTTGAATATGCTGGAAGACAACCGCTTGATGCCTGCGACACAAACAGCTGCTTTTTTTCACGGCCGCATTGCCTATGACGATACCTATACAGGCTTGGCTGCAACATTGAACGAAGGCGAGCGTCTTGCGGCATTGATGGAAAACAAATCCGTCATGTTTCTCAAAAACCATGGCGTCATTGCAGTGGGCGATACCGTCGCGCAAGCCTATCGCTTGCTCTACAAACTCGAACGCGCTTGTAAAACACAGGTATTAGCGATGGGTACAGGGAAAGCTATCCATGTATTGGAACAAGCCGTAATAGACAAGGTGCGCACCCCCAGCGTGGATGATCGCCACCCCAGATCAGAGCGCGAGCGCCTGTATTTTGAGGCCATGATGCGCGTGATAGATCGGGTCAATCCTGGCTATGCAGACTAACTAACAGCCAGTCAATCGATCGAAATGTCATAAGGAACCGAATACGCAGACAAGATTTTCTCTGCGGCTTGTCGGTCTGCTTCAGAAGCTTTGTCCAATTGCAGGTGAGTATGCAATCCACTGCCACCCGTATTGGTGATATCAATGCTCCAAGGGCAATTCAATGCTTGCAATGCACCTTCAAAAACCCTTTTAGCGGCATCCATTTGTAGAACATGCTTCATGGGTTTACCCACTGAGGTCAGTGGCAGTTTATCGAGTATGAAGATTTCTTTGGGAACGGCAGGTCTCTCTGGAATGCGCTCACTGGCAAAAGTCAGCAACTCCTCTGTGGAGACTTGCATTCCAGGATGCAGTTCAACATAAGCAATCGGCAACTCGCCAGCGTGGGCGTCAGGTTTACCAACTGCGGCGGCTAAGGCCACATAGGGTGACTGCAACAAGGCTTCCTCAATCAATCCTGGTTCGATGTTATGACCACCACGAATAATCAAATCTTTTTGTCGACCGCTGATGCGCAAATAACCTTGCGCATCGATGCTACCAAGGTCGCCAGAAACAAAGAACCCATTGGGTAAAAAAGCGCCCTTGTCTTGGCTAGCATCTAAATAACCACCTGCAACACCGGGTCCACCTACCAGCACCATGCCGATTTCATCAACATCGCAATCACGCAAAATCGTTGCACCCTCGCCCAACTTCACGATACGCAGTTTGACGTATGGCACGCGAATGCCGGAGCAACGCCTTCTCACTTCTCCGTCGCGCGGGTCTAGCGTGCAGTGGCTTGTGCTCTCCGTCATGCCATAGCTCTGTAGAACTTGTGCACCCGTCACCTCAGCCACTCGGTCTTGGACGGCGGGCGCCATCGCAGTAGAACCCGTAGCGAAATAAGGGCGCAGCGAAGAAATATTCTCTGTGGTCGGCGGGTTTTTAGCGAGTACGGATAAGGTGGTTGGAACCCCAGAAACTTGCGTGACACCAAATCGTTCGATGTAACGCCAGTAGTTAGCGATATAGGTTTTATCGCGCGCTCCAAAAATACTGGGGATCACAGCCGTGTTTCCATTGGCTGTATTGACAAGCCCACGCACTAACAAACCACCTATGTGAAATAGCGGCGTGTCTGAGAGCACCACGTCGCGCCGCGTGAAAGCGAGACCGTTGTTGGCGGCCCAATGCCTAAAGACCATGCCACCGTGCAAGATCTTGACGATCTTGGGATGCCCTGTTGTGCCACCCGAGTGAACATAACAGGCAATGCTGTCACGCTTAGCTGTCTCGCGTTCAAACGCGAGTCGCTCGCCTGGGTACTGAGATGCCGCAACCAGTAAGTCGTCTTTGGCAGGATCGTTAAAAGCCTCATGCAAAGTAAATAACTTAGGCTGACTCGGCAGGCTTGCAACAGCTGCCTGCACGTTTTCCCATACAGAAAATCCTTGCGTTGGCGCTAAGGCAATCACCAGTTTCACTTGCGCGCGTTGCATCAAGTCTGCCAAAGCATGGGCGTCAAGCATCCAGTTGATCGGGAACACACGAACAGCTAACAAACCGCCGATCATGGCAGCAAACAAACCGGGTACCGTGGGGGAGACTACGGCCACCACATCGCCTGCACCCAGCCCACTCGCGCGCAATAGATTGGCGCATTGGATTGCGCGATGTTCTAGTTCGCCAAAGGTCCAGCTACGCACTTCGCCATCCACATGGCCGTTGTGCGTAGCATGTAAAGCAATTCGACTCGGGTCATCACGGCATCCATCCAGCAAGTTCAACGCAAAGTCCCAACGCGAGATGCGTTGCTCAAGCGGTACTTGTTCTATAGCTTCGACATCTGCCAAAGTACGCAGCGGGTCGTAATGGTCTTTGAGAGCACCAGCTCCAGGGAGATGCTGGTTCATATCGCCCCCGCCAGTGACAAAGTGCGTTCGGCCAATCGCACGTTGGCGTAATCGACCATCATGCCGTCGTATTTCACGGCGCCCACACCGCGCGCCTCGCCTTCGCGAAAGGCGGCAAGCAAGCCGCGGGCGTATGCAACTTCGGACTCGCTGGGAGAAAAGACAGTGTGCATCACATCCACTTGGGTGGGATGGATGGCCATCTTTCCTACAAAGCCCAACTCGCGTGCGATTGCGCATTCTTCGCGCAACATATCTATGTCTTTCAGGTTCATAAACACGCCATCAACCAACCACTGCAAGCCTGCGGCGCGTGCATCAACTACCAATTTGCTACGCGGATAAGCAAGCGCCAAACTGCGTGGTGTCCAGCGCCCACCTAAATCGACCATGAAGTCACCCTGCTCTGCACTCGCCAATGCCATACCAATGACCCTAGGTGAGGCTTTCGCAATATCAAACCCATTACGAAGGCCTAAACAAGTTTCAATCAAGGGCAAGATACACAAAGTGCCTTGTTGGATATTGTGTTTTGCCTCAATCACCTGCAGGGCATTGGCCACAGCTTGCACATCGTCTGCGTCATCGGCTTTAGGTAAAACAACACCGGCAACATTCGTCAAGTTACTTGCCTCAGTCAAAACTTTGAGGTCAGCCATAAAGTCACCTGCTCTGGGATTGTTGATGCGCAAAAACATAGGTTTCTGTAAACCTGTTGCAAGTGAATTGGCAATGTTTTTGCGGGCTTCATCTTTGGCGTTTAAGGGGACCGAATCTTCTAAATCAAAAATCATGGCGTCTGCTTCGCCAAGTTGTGCTTTGGACAACAACTCCGGACGGCTACCAGGTGCAAACAGCAGGGTGCGGTACATCTTGATGGGTTGGTTATGCATAGCTTATTGACCTTTCCAAATAGGCGCACGTTTTTCTAGAAATGCCTTGGGCCCTTCTTTTGCGTCATCGGTTGTATATAAAAATGATGCCAAATCTTGCTCTAGTCGAAGCCCGTCCGCCAATGTCAAGTCTGCACCTCTGTGCACTGCCGCTTTGGCGCTTCGCACCGCAATGGGCGCATTGACGGCAATTTGCTCGGCGAGTTGCATGGCTTTGCTGAGCAACTCTTTGGCAGGAACTACGTATTCGATCAATCCTATGGCGAGTGCTTCACGGGCTGAAACAGTTCGTCCCGTCAAAATCATGTCCAAGGCACGGGCAGAACCAACACGGCGTGACAGACGCTGTGTACCACCATTGCCGGGCATCAATCCACGTTTAACTTCGCCAAATGCAAACGTTGCTTCTTCAGCGGCAAAAGTCAAGTCACATAAAAGCGCAAGTTCTACACCTCCACCAATCGCCAAGCCATTGACCGCAGCGATGATCGGTTTGTCAAAAGCCGCAATGCCCTCGTTGTTTTCCCAGCGATAACGCTTCATCTCTGCCACAGGAACATCTGCGTTTGTCTTGGCAAATTCGCGCAGATCCATGCCTGCTGAAAAAGCTTTTTGACCGCCACCTGTTAGCACCACCACACCTACCTCTGCATCACGACGCAACGCTTCTAAGACTTGGCGCAATTCACTTCGCATTTGCATATTGATGGCGTTCATCGCGTCGGGTCTGTTGAGAATCAACGTGGCGACACGCCCGTGTTTTTCGACCATGATGGTCTCGAAGGTGATAGTGTTCATAGGGTCATATTGGTTGTCTAAATATAGAATAACCGAATCAGGTCATAACACCTGTAGCCTGTTTGTCAGTACAAGTACACCTATGAATTTTGGAAATACAAGTGACCAGGAGTTAATGCTCCAATCCGTTCGTTCTTTGCTAGACGATGTCTGCAGCATGAACTACGCCACCAAGTGCGACAACGATCGCACCCCCCCCAGAGAGGCTTTCAATGCTATGGCCCAAAACGGCTGGTTAGGATTGATTGCCCCTGAGTCCTTTGGCGGTTCTGGTGGTTCCCCCACCGACCTAGCTTTGGTGCTCGAAGAAACAGGACACCATTTCGAAGAATTGGGTCTGTGGCTTTTCCGCAGCTTTACCTACGGTTGCTACGCCATCCTGCAGCATGGAACCGAAGAACAAAAACAACGCATCGTGCCCGGCGCCGCCAACGGCAAGCTATCTTTTGCATTTGCGCTTTCAGAGCCTGACTCAGGCTCTGACGCAGCATCTCTCAGAACACGTGCTGTGATCGATGGTGACTATTTCATCGTCAACGGACGTAAGCAGTGGACGTCAGGAATGGACATTGCCGACTATGTCTTGGTTGCACTGCGTACCAACGATCTAGGCAAAAAGCAATTAGGCATCAGCACCCTGATGATCGACACCAAGTTGCCAGGCATCGAAGTGCGCAAGATTGCCACTTTGGGCCAACACGCGATTGGAACGACTGAAGTGACTTTCACCGATGTGCGCGTACCACGTACAGCATTGCTCGGGCAACTCGACCATGGTTGGGCTGTATGCGAAGACACCTTGCGCTATGAGCGCCTATGCCTTTCCGCTGTGCGGATTGGCGCTGCCCGTCAAGCCTTCGAATACGCACTGGACTACGCCAAGACCCGCCAACAGTTTGGCAAGCCCATTGGTAGCTTTCAAGTCACGCAGCACAAGTTTGCAGATATGAAAGTGATGCTCGACACGTCTTTCACGATGGTGCGTCGCTATGCTTGGCTGATGGAAAACGGCAAAGCAGAACGTGCGGATACCGCTGTTATCAAGTACTACATCGCTGAGTCTTATAAAACCATATCGGATATGTGTTTGCAAATCCTAGGCGGATATGGCTACAGCATGGAATATCCAATGCAACGATTTTTCCGCGATTCCCGACTTGCCACTATCGGCGGCGGAACTTCAGAAATTCAAAAGAACATCATTGCGTCCACTTTGGGACTTTGATTTAGCTAGCCCTCGCCAATGCCAATGCGTGTTGAAGTGGGTCACTCTCAACCACTTCTGTGACCAAGCCCCAGCGCTGGGCTTGTTCGGCATCAAAAGGGCGACCGGTTAAAGCCGCGTAGGCTAAACCACGCGCGGACATCACCTCGCCCACAGCTTTGATGATCTGTCCACCCGGAACAAAGCCGAAATTGATTTCCGGCAACCCGAACTTTGAGTCGCGGTGTGCAACGACTGCAGTGGAAGCGGCAATGATCGGCAAACCACCCCCTAAGCAATAGCCTTCAACTGCACTGAAGATTTTTTGTGGCATTTGCCGTAGCAACTCAATACGCCAATGTTCGGTCGCTGCCCGCGCGCGTTGCAATAGTTCTGCTGGACGGGTCGAACTATCAAAGAAGTCTTTCATATCCATGCCAGCACAAAAGTGCCCGCCTAGTCCATGAAAGACGATAGCTTTCACCGTCGGATCGACTTGGGTTTTGAGCAATATCTCTTCCAACGCAAGCGTCATTTCCACACCAATGGCGTTGCGCTTGTCAGGTCGGTTTAAACCAATGCAGCGTATGCCGTCAGCCTTATCTTCTATTTTGAGCATCGATTACGCTCCAGCACCAGGCTTAGATTTACCAGCAAGAAAACTCTCGATCGCTAAGGCGCGAGCAGATGGACGCCCCGCTTGGAGCGATTTGATTTCCACCTGTTGGGATGTCGTGAAGTTCAGTATCGCGTTCCAAGAGACTGCGGCTACTTGTTGCACCGTTTTTTTAGTGAATCGAAGTGCTAGCGAATCTTTGGCGGCGAGTTCACGTGCTAATTTATAGGCTTGGGCTTCTAACTCTGCAGCAGGAAAGTAAAGGGTGGCCCAATCACTACTGGCGTGCCCGATCGGCATGCGATTTTGCGTATTTTTTGCTGCGTTGGCTTCATTTGTTGCAATCACAATATCGCAAGCTTGCAAGATTGGAATCGCTTCTTCCTGAACTTGTCCGAACACCATAGCAACAATAGGTTGCGGCATTTGGCACAAATGCAAAGCCACTTGGGGAGCCATCTTCTCAACAGAATTTGCTTCAAGTCCTTCAACCAGCTGAGCACTATCATTGCGTAGCACGATAACTTGCACAGCCTCATCGGCCTGCGCCAATCTCAACCGCTCCATTAGATTTTCAAATGGGCTTGTCTCGGTCGAACGCATCAACTCGGAAGCATTAGGCTTTTTAGAACTCGCCCAATAAAGAGTAAGCACACCGTCGACTAGGTCAGCGGGCGCAAATGGATTAGCGTTCATCACGCCACTAACGCACGCATGATGCGGTAAAGCCTTGCCTGGCCTTCAAATCCAATGCCGGGACGCTCAGGCAAATTTAACTTTCCTTCTGTCAGGCGTGCATCGTCTGCGAAACCTCCGAAGTCACCAAAAACTCCAGGGTATGACTCTGCTCCACCAAGACCAAAACCAGCTGCTATGTGCAATGACATTTGGTTGCCTCCATGGGGGAACAGTCCACTTCTTTGCCAACCCATAGCATCTAACCTTGACAAGGTGTGCGCATATTGGGCAATGCCATAAGCCTGTGGTGGATCGACTTGGATGACATCACGGTCGCCACGCAGTCCGCCAAATCGGACTAGGTTTTCGACATCTTGGGTTGAAAATAAATTTTCGCCAGTGGCCAAAGGACTGTCGTAGATCTGCGCGATTTCGGCCATCAGCCCATAGTCCAGAGGGTCACAAGGTTCTTCGAACCAACGCAATTTGAATGGAGCGAGCGCCTTGGCATATGCGAAAGCATTGTCGCGATCAAATTTGCAATTGGCATCAACAGCCAGATGATCGCCAGAACCTACGACTTGCAAAACTGCTTCTAGACGGCGCAAATCTTCAGACAAAGGCAAACCACCCACCTTCATCTTGACCATGCTGTAACCCGCGTCAAGATGGCGTCGCATTTCGTCTTGTAAGTCTTGAATGGTTTGTCCTGGGAAATACCATCCACCACCGACGTAACAAAAAACGCGATCCACTACTTTTCCACTATTGAAACGCTCTGCCAAAACACGGTGCAAAGGTTTGCACTCAATTTTGGCCACTGCATCCCACAGTGCAACTTCAATCGTACCGATGGCAATTGAACGTTCGCTGTGACCGCCTGCTTTCTCTCGACGCATCATGCAGGCTACGATTTTGTGGGGGTCGAGGTTTTCGCCCGTATCGTCCAGCAAGCTAGCAGGATCCGCGCGCAAGATGCGCGGAATAAAGCGATCCCGCATTTGTGCGCCACAGGCGTAGCGGCCTGTGGAATTGAAGGCGTAGCCAACAACAGGTTGGCCGTCGCGCACGCAATCGGTCATCACAGCAACCACCGAGGTGGTCATCTCTGAAAAATCAAAGCTCGAATTGCTGATAGTTGAATTAAGAGGTACAGCGACCTCTCGTATGTCGACGATACGCATAGCTAAATGAATGGTCAGATATGGGATTAATCGATCTTGATTTTTGCGTCGCGAATTACTTTGCCCCAACGATTCACTTCGTTATGAATATAAGTATTGAATTGTTCAGGCGTATTGCCAACAGGATCGAACCCCATAGAGAGAAGCTTTGCACGTGTGTCGGGTTGGGCCACAATTTTGACGATTTCTTGGTGCAAACGATCCACAATAGCCTTAGGTGTTCCAGTGGGCACAAGCAAACCTTGCATGGTCTCTGCCTCTTGTCCGCTGATACCGGCCTCAGCCAAAGTAGGTACATCAGGCAACTCAGGATTACGTTTGGCACTTGTCACTGCTAGCGCACGCAAGGCGCCACTTTTCACATGCGCCATGGCAGGAGGGAGCGCTGTCACGCCCACTGGGGTATGTCCTGCAAGGACTGAAGTAATAGCAGGTCCTGCACCGCCAAAAGGCGCGCTCACCATATCGATGTTGTAAGATAAGCGAAGCAGCTCACCGGAGAGGTGGGGTGTGGTGCCCACACCAGGATGCGCGAAGCTGTATTTGCCAGGGTTGGCGCGAATAAGGGCGATAAGTTCTTGAATAGTCTTTGCAGGCACAGAAGGATGCACTACGACCAAATTGGGCGACGCTCCAGCTAGTGAAATGGGCAAGAAGTCTTTGTAGGCGTCATAAGGCACGCTGGTGTAGAGACTGGGATTGACCACAAAGCTGCTGCTGACCATCGTGAGCGTATAGCCATCGGGCGCGGCTTTAGCGCCCATGCCCATACCAATATTGCCGCCGGCACCAGCACGGTTTTCTACGATGAACGATTGACCCATGCTCTCGGTGAATTTTTGGGCCAATATGCGCGCCATAGCGTCAGTAGGTCCTCCAGAAGCAAACGGCACGATGATGCGCACGGGCTTATTAGGGTAAGTCTGGGCTTGGGAAGCAACAGACAACAGCAGTGCAATAAAACTGATAACGATACGCAGGGTAAATTTCATTGGGGTCTCCTTTTTATTGGGGCGAATGCTAGCATCTCTTCATCATTTGTTAGTTAAAAAAGGAGACACGTTATGGATAAAAGAATTGGCGTTATTGGACTTGGCATCATGGGAGCAGCTTATGCGCGCAATCTGATGCAAAAAGGTTTTTCTGTTGTCGGTTTTGATGTCGATATCGACAAAATCAAAACGTTGGAGGCGCAAGGACTGAAATCAGCCACCTCGCCTGCAGATGTAGGTCACCAATGTGATTTGGTCATCACATCTTTACCAACGCCTAAGGCCTTCCATGCAGTGATGTCTGGGTCTCACGGTCTGACTGAAGTAGGTCGCCCCATCGTGGTCGCAGACACCTGTACTTTGGGGTTGAGTGACAAAGAACAGGCATATGAGGCGCTGACTGCCGCAGGCGTAACTCTCTTAGACTGCCCCGTCAGTGGAACAGGCGCGCAAGCGGCAAAAGGTGATTTGGTTTTTTTCGCCAGTGGCGACAAACCATCCTACGAACGTCTGCGTCCAGCACTCTTGGCGATGGGACGTGTTGCTCACCACCTTGGCGCGTTCGGCAACGGCAGTCGCATGAAGTATGTAGCCAATTTATTGGTGGCAATTCACAACGTATCAACTGCAGAAGCTATGGCGTTTGGTATGAAAGCCGGCATTGCGCCTGAGACGATTTATGACGTGTTGTGCGGAAGTGCTGCGACCTCACGCATCTTTGAAGTACGTGGCCCCATGATGGTGAAGAACACTTACGACGAAAACGTATCCGCCACTTTTGTCACCATGGGCAAAGACTTGTCGGTGATTAGTCAGTATGCGCAAAGCATTGATTGCCCAACGCCTTTGTTTTCGTTGGCGTCTAACTTCCATGCAGCCGCTGTGGCGCAGGGCATGAAAATGTCAGATACCGCGGCGGTGTGCGCTGTGATGGAACGCTTAGCAGGTGTTGACCGCAGTCAAGTGCCAGCGCCCGAGCACAGCTGAGGGAGGCTTAACTGCCTTTAAGCGCTTCGTGGAAGGTGGTGATTTGTCTTTTGACGCCAGCGATCATGGATGACAGGTCTGACGTAATCATCACCATATCAAAGCCACGCTTGACCGATGCTGCTGCAAACTCAGCGCTCGCGCAATGCATGCAAACCTTTTTGCCGTGGCGATGGGCCACTTCTTTGATGCGGTCACACGTGGACATGTGCAGTGGGTCTGGGTTGTCAGCGCGCGGCGCCATGCCCAGGGCAAATGAAAGATCCGCTGGACCGATGTAGATGACGTCTACGCCCGGTGTTGCGCAAATCTCTTCCAAATTGTTCAAGCCTTCTTTGGTCTCGATCATGGCCATCAAAAGGATTTCATCATTGGCTTTAGAGAAATATTCTGGGCCGTGAATTTGCAATGCACGCACAGGTCCTGAGGAACGGTCTCCTACCGGTGGATAGCGACAAGCAGAAACTGCCTTACGGGCTTCGTCAGCGTTGTTGATCAGCGGAACGATGATGGCAGAGGCACCGAAGTCTAAGGCTTTCATGATGGCAGCTGGCTCATTCCAACCCACACGCACTACGGGAGCGGCCTCTGTTGCTGAAACTGCTTGCAGCATTTCCATCAAGCTGCTCAGTCCGGTGACACCATGCTGCATATCGACACACACCGCATCAAAGCCTTGTCTTGCCATGATTTCTGCTGTGAAGCTATTGGCTATGGAAATCCATCCCAAGGTGACGGGCTTGCCTTGCGCCCAGAGTTGTTTGATTTTGTTCGGTTTCATGTTGGTTCCTCGTTATGACTTGGGTTAAAAATTATTGGATTAATTTAGCAAATAAAAATCTACTACTTATTGCTTATCGATCTTGGCTTTGGTGATCACTTCGTGCCAGCGTTTGATATCTGCAGCTAAAACCTCGGCGACCTGCTCTGGTGTACTGCTTTGGGCAGTGAGGTTGAGATCACTCAAACGCTTTTTGACATCAGGCATTTCCATGATGGTTTGAATTTCACGGTTCAAACGCATGACCACGTCACGCGGCGTGCGCGCAGGCACTGCCAAGCCGTTCCATGATGCCGCTTGAAACTTGGCAAGACTGCCACCAGACTCTTGCACCGTGGGAACGCCCGGCAAACTGTCGGTGCGTTTATCACCTAACAAGGCAAGTGGTCGCACCGCATTGGATTTAATTTGCGGCATCAGTGGACCCAAGATTTCCACCATTGCGTCCAAGCTGCCGCCGCGCAAAGCGGTGATGACGGGTGGCGTGCCATTGAAAGGCACGATTTGGGCTTGCAGACCGGAGGCACTCAGAAAATATTCAGCAGACAGATTTTGCGTGGTGCCAACTTGGGGTGTACCTATATTCAGTTTGCCTGGATTAGCCTTGGCATACGCCAATAAATCTGCAAAGGTCTTGAATCTACCGCCTTCTGCAACAGCAATCACCAGATCAAACGTCGCCAATTTAGACACAGGAATGAAGTCTTTCACAGTATCAAAAGGAAGCGTCTTAAATAGCGACGCGCTAACCGCTGTTCCACTAGAAATCAGCAATAAGGTGTGGCCATCGGGTTCCGCACGGGCTACTTGTTCGCCCGCCACAATGCCGCCGGCACTGGGTTTGTTTTCAGTTACTACCGATTGGCCTAAGGCTTCAGATAACTTTTGCGCCACTGTGCGTGCGGTGATGTCAGCAGCACCACCCGCTGCATTTGGCACCACAATTTTTAGTGTCTTGTTGGGAAAGCCTGTCGTTTGCGCAATTGACATGCCTGTCAAACATAGCGTCAGACCTAATGCCAATGCACGTGATAGTTGGTTAAGATGATTTTTCATAATAGGAGACGGGTATGGCAGAAGTGTTCAAAGGTTGTAATTTACAGGCGCTATTTTGTCATCGGAAAAATATAGCTTTATTGGCCTGCTTCATTGCGTTGTCTAACCTTGGCGTTCAGGCGCAAACTGCTTGGCCCACAAGGGCAGTCACCATTGTGGTGCCATTCACACCAGGTGGTGGAACCGATGTGGGGACACGCGTTGTCGCGCAGCGCTTGTCACAGCTCTGGGGTCAACCCGTATTGGTAGAAAACCGTGCAGGTGCTGGAGGTAATGTCGGTCTTGAAGCCGTCTCTCGCGCAAAGCCTGATGGCTACACCTTGCTCACGGGTAACGTTGGTACGCAGTCAATCAACCCAACGCTCTATAAAAAACTTAACTACAACCCAGACACCTCATTCACGCCTATCAGTTTGATTGCAGAATTACCTTTTGCGATGGTGGTGACACCCTCCTTGCCTGTCAAAACTCCGCAAGACCTTGTGGCCTTATCTAAGGCGCAACCTAATTTGCTCTCTTACGCGAGTTCTGGTGCCGGAGGCTCTCCCCATTTATCTATGGAGACCTTCAAAATTGCAACCGGCGCCAAAATTCAACATGTGCCCTACAAAGGTGGTAGCGCCGCTATCACCGACTTGATGTCGGGCAATGTACAAGTGTTGATGGTGTCTATTTTGGAAACGTCGGCCTACGTCAAAGCTGGCAAACTGAAAGGCCTTGCAGTCACCAGCAAGTCACGCTCGCCAGCGATGCCAGATGTCCCCACCATGGTGGAGTCGGGCATCACAGGCGCTGAGTCAGGCTCTTGGATTGGCTTCCTCGCACCCCAAGGCACTCCCAAAGAAATCGTCGACAAAATTGCAGCTGGCGTAAAAGAGGTTGTTGCCATGCCTGAGGTCAGCCAGCAGTTGATCGGGCAAGGCGCCGTACCCATGAGCTCAACACCTGCACAATTTGCAGAGCTGATCGCCAACGACAGAAAACGTTATGCACGCATCATTATTGAGAACCAACTCACTGCTGACTGAACCAACGCGGTAATCACCGCGGTCTTCACAGTATTTTCGAGAACCGCATTCTTTGTTGGTCGCCTTGTAAATAGCGGTCAAACACCATGGCAATGGCGCGTATGACAAACCAACCTAAGTCGGTGACCTCTATCCCTGCCTCATCAAGATGCACCAGGCCTTGCGCCTGCATATCTTCGAGTTGTGTCAGTTCAGCTTGAAAATATTCTTTGAAATTCATCAGGTGCGTTGAATTGATTGTTTCAAAGTTGACAGTGCCTTGACACATCAAGGCCATGATGACGCTTCTGCGTAGCAAATCATCTTTCGACAAGGCCACCCCCCGCACCACGGGCAGGCGCCCTTGCTCCAACAAGTCTTGGTACTCGTCTAATGACTTGGTATTTTGTTGGTAAGTAGCGCCAATATTGCCTATCGACGAGACGCCTAGACCAATCAAATCGCTATCGGGCTGGGTGGTATAGCCCTGAAAATTTCGGTGTAGACGCCCTTGTCGTTTGGCGACAGCCAAAGCATCTTCTGGCAATGCGAAGTGGTCCATGCCGATATACACATAACCTTCAGACTGCAAGACATCAATAGCCTGTGACAACATAGCGGTTTTAGCCTCTGCCATTGGTAAATCGCTAGCGTTGATATGGCGTTGTGGTTTGAACCTAGCCGGCAAATGCGCATAGGCATACAAAGCAATCCGCTCAGGTCGAAGTTGGACGATAGTGTGCAGAGTTTGCGTCCATGATTGCGTCGTTTGTTTAGGCAGACCATAAATCAAATCGAGGTTGACGGATTTAAATCCTAGGTTGCGAGCTGCATGCATCAGGTCTTGCACTTGTTGAACGGTCTGCTCGCGATGTACAGCGATCTGCACTTGCTGATCAAAATCCTGCACGCCCAATGACAGTCGGTTGAAACCTAGTTCTCGCAACTTTGTGAGTCTTTGTGCATCGACTGTTCGGGGATCGACTTCAACAGAATATTCGCCGTCAATCTTCCATTGAAAAGCCTTACCCAGAATCTCCATAAGCGAACGCAGTTCGGCATCACGAAAAAAAGTAGGAGTGCCGCCACCAAGATGGAGTTGCGAGACCAGATTTGCCGGACCTAAATGTGGCATCAGCAATTCCACTTCTATTTGTAAACTTTTTAAATACTGCTCTGCACGCTCATATTTACCCGTAATGATCTTGTTGCAAGCACAGTAGTAGCAAAGCGATTCACAAAATGGAATATGCACATAGACGGACAACGGATAGGCATGCGAACGCGCACTGTGCTTGCGAAGCTCTAATGCCTGCAGGTATTCGGTCTCCGCAAATGCCTCTACAAACCGATCTGCAGTGGGGTACGAGGTGTACCGAGGTCCGGGAACATCAAAACTTTGCAGTAACTTTGAAAAAGGTGTCATATACAGGTACTAAAAACAGTACCGAATATGACTGAAAGCGCGTTGGAAAGATTTGCTCTATATCAAGAAAACGCAAGCAAACAGCATTATTCGCCTCCAAGCCCTAAGGTATTGGGCAATCTTTTTTCAACATGGTGTCGCAACAAGGAAGCCGTTCTAAAAATGCCGTGGGCAAACTTTCCATACGGGAGAGTTAGAAAAAGCGCCATCACTACACCTAAGTGGGAGGCCAACACCAAGGGCAAATAAGGGCTTTCTTTTACCGCTACGAGTAACAACCCACTCCAAGCGGTGAGCCAAAGTAAAGCAATAAATCCTAAATCCATGGGCCTTTGCGCCCTGTCACCATGGTCTGGGTGACGCCGAAGGTGTAACCAACTCAACCACGTAGTGCCTATTCCTAAAAATAGTCCGCCCGTGACGCCAAATAATTTGGGCAGGCTACTCAAGTCATAAGGTGCTACCCAGCCAAAAGCATAGTGGTACAGCGTGGCAACTGAAGTTGCTAAAAAACACAACATGAAACCATAAAAAGTGAGGTGATGGGCTTGACGTCGCGCATCAGTCCAGTTTTCATCTGCGTTGTGACAGCCTTCGCCATGGCCACCATCTAAATTTTTTAAACGTAAAGCGTCCCATACTGCGCCTGACGTAGCTTCTAAGTTTGGTTCTTGTCGCCCTGTTGCAGGCGTCACATCACGCCAAAAGTGACGAACTCCAAGGCTCAGTGAGAGCACTACAAAAGCAAAGACAGGCAAAAACAAATTCACCAACAAACCATGCGGAAATATGCTGTAGAAATTATTGTCAGCAACGGGTCCGAACAAGGTACTGTTGAACTTTAAAGCGAGACACAGGAAAACAGTTAAGCCAAAGGCCAAGCACAAGGCTATCCACAATCCATTCGCAGCATAGAGCTTGCCAAAAGCGCCTGGCCATGCATAGCGTGTGTAAGTTTCTAAACGAACGCGCGCCATGGCTCTGGGCACGTTGATGCCAAAGTCATGCGGTGGCGCGTATTGGCATGCATGTAAACATGCACCGCAGTTGTGACAGAGATTAGCAAGGTAATGGATGTCAGCATCTGCAAAAGTAAGACGTCGCGTCATAGCCGAAAACGTTGCACAAAAACTTTCGCAATAACGACAGGCATTGCAGACTTGCATTTGCCGCGCGACTTCTTGTTCGGCGCTAAGGCCTTCACCTCTCGCCAAGGCCTTGGCTTCCTCTGTGAGTGCTAATAGATTACTCATGCCAAGGCTCCTACCGCTAATGCAGCTTGGGCCGCATGCGCACCGGCCTGTTGTCCAAAGAATGTGCCAATCGTCATGCCTACGCCGGCGGTGTAGCCTTTGCCCAGCACATTGCCAGCCATGATTTCACCGGCAGCAAATAAGTTGGGGCTTGGTACGCCTGAAAAATGCACTGCAGTTGTTTCGTCTGTTTTAAGACCTAAATAAGTGAAGGTGATACCTGGACGCAAAGGATAAGCATAAAAAGGCGCGACATCGATGGTGCGAGCCCAATGGGTTTTGGCAGGTTGCACGCCCTCGGTGTAACAGTTGTCCAACACTGTATGGTTAAAGTCGCCAGGCACACACGATGCATTAAAGCCATCCATGGTTTGCATGAATTTTTCTACGTTGAGTTCTAACTTTGCAGCCAATTCAGGCAAAGTGTTGGCCACGATAGCTTCAAACACCGGCGGCATAAACCGGCCTATGGCTTTGCTGTCGATAATGGAATAGCCAATTTGCTGCGGTTGTTGTGCGACCAATCGGCCCCAAATCGCATAGCGCTTGGGCCAAAAATCTTCACCTTCATCATAAAAACGCTCTGCATTTTGGTTGACAACAACACCTAAAGAGACTGAGTCCAGTCGGGTGCAAATGCCACCGTCATATAAGGGAGCTCTGGCATCGATCGCCACCATATGCGCTTGCGTAGGGTCACCAATGATGTCGGCGCCCTGCGCCATCAAAAACTTCAACATCTCACCTTGGTTGTAACGCGAACCTCGAATCAAGAAGTTATCTGCTGACCATTCACCTAAAGCGTTCTGTCCCCAAGCTTCGCGCAACCATTCGCGGTTGGACTCAAAGCCACCACAGGCCAAAACGCATGTTTTGGCATACACCCAGTCCTCTTGGGCTTGGCCTTTTGCATCGGTACGATGCACACGTGCAGCTTCAAAACGGCCATCGACGAGTTTGAGTTCGCTCACGCGGGCGTTGTAATCCACAGCTATACCGTGACGCTCTGCGCTGAGGTAGTAGGCATTGACCAGCGCCTTGCCTCCCCCCATAAAAAAAGCGTTGGTACGCGCTGTATGCAAAGCCCCTGAAAGCGACGGCTGAAAACGCACGCCGTGCTTGTGCATCCAAGTACGAAACGTGGCGGACGAACGAATGACCAAACGTGCCAGATGCTCGTTGGTTTGTCCACCCGTGACTTTGAGCAAATCTTGCCAGTACTCTTCTTCAGGGTAAGCATCGACCAGCACATCTTGTGGCGCGTCATGCATACAACGCACATTACGTGTGTGCGATGAATTGCCACCACGCCAGGCCTTTGGCGAGGACTCCAAAATGCGCACCGTAGCGCCTGCTTCTGCAGCCACAAGTGCTGCGCATAACGCCGCATTGCCACCGCCTATAACAAGGACATCGGTCTGAGGTTTCATGTTTGAGAAATTTCTAGCTAACAGGGGAAAACCACATGTTACACAGTCAGAGGTAAACAGTTATGCTTTAAAACCTATACAAACTTTATTCAACTGATGTCTGAGGCTTCGTTATGCAACATTTCAACGCCCCAAGCGTAGCCAAGTGGCTCGTCCACCAGCATGCGACCAAAACGCCTTTCAACGCGCTACCGAAAGATATGGGCTTGTCAAATGCGAGACAAGCGGTAGCTGTGCAAAACGAATTTGCCAGAATCAAAGCGCAGCAATGCGGCAATATCATCGGTTGGAAAATTGCTCTGGCCACTCCAGCCATGCAAAAAATGGTGGGGCTGGATGCTCCAGCAGCTGGAAGATTACACAGCAAACAAGTGCTTCATGCGCCTGCAGATGTATCTATCAAGGGATATGGCCGTTTGCTGATTGAATTTGAAATTGCGGTCCAGATAGGCCAAAACCTCTTGCCTTCCGGCCATCGCCACACTGGGCAATCAATTGCTTCTGCCGTCAGTGCCATAACGTGTGCATTTGAAATAGCAGACGATAGACAGGCCGACTACAGCCATTTGGGTGGCCAAGGTTTACAACTTCTGGCAGACAACACATGGAATGAAGGCGCTGTATTGGGTGATTGGGTTCCCTTCTCTCAGTTTTGGCCCCATCGCTCGGCTAAACCGCGTGCAGATGATGCATTGGGCGAACTCAAGGGCGAGGCATACATCAATGGTGCATCGGTTGGGCATGGCTATGCGCATGACTTAATGGGCCATCCGCTCAACGCCATTGCTTGGTTAGCCAATGAGGCGAACGACCGCGGCACTTATTTAAAGGCCGGTGATATCGCCATGCTGGGCTCTTTGGTCACCTCAAAGTTTCCTAACAAGGGAGACCACTTGCGTTTTGAACTCGAAGGTTTCAAACCGATTCATTTACATGTGAAATAGACGTCATCTTTAATGGCACCATGGCTTTTCGTTTGACCAATGGACTATGCACTTGGATGGATCATTATTTAAAAATGCACCATGCCATCTCACCTTTTATGTAAGCAGGCACCAATTTAAAGCAAATTAGACGCTAGCTCTATGGCATGCACCTTGCTGAAATGGGACAACCCATTTTTATCGAGGATGTTCCATGCGAAAAGATCTGCCTAGCTTGATTCAGAACCGTACATCTACCCACGACGCTTACGATGCTGACAAACCACTGATGTTGCACTGTGCGTGTGGCCAAACCCACAGCCCGCAGGAGCACCACGCAAAAGCTGTTTTGAGCGTAGAGGACTCCTCGCGCAACTTCATGGAAGCCGCATTTGTCAAAGCCCTATTTCCAGTGGATTCTGTACGTAGACATTTTTTAAGAGCAGTTGGGGCAAATACAGCCCGTGCCGCCATAGCGTCCATGATGCCTTTGGGTGCGCTTGAGGCCATGGCGCAAGACAAAGGCTCGCTCGAAAAGAAGGACTTAAAAATAGGTTTCATTGCCATCACTTGTGCCAGTCCTTTGATCATGGCTGACCCGCTCGGGTTTTATCGCAAAGAAGGTTTAAACGTCCAACTCAATAAGACAGCTGGCTGGGCCTTGATACGCGACAAGATGATTAATAAGGAACATGACGCCAGTCACTTTTTGTCTCCGATGCCCATTGCGATGACGATGGGCTTAGGCAGCAACCAAGTCGGTATGAATGTGGCTAGTATCCAAAACACCAATGGTCAAGCGATTACCTTGCATGTCAAACACAAGGACAAGCGCGACCCTAAACAATGGAAAGGATTTAAGTTTGCAGTGCCTTTTGAGTACAGCATGCACAACTTCTTATTGCGCTACTACTTGGCAGAAAACGGCGTCAATCCAGACACTGATGTGCAAATACGCGTCACGCCACCGCCTGAAATGGTGGCTAATTTACGCGCTGGCAATATCGACGGATTTTTAGGACCCGATCCGTTCAACCAGCGTGCTGTGTATGACGAGGTGGGATTTATCCACATCCTGTCTAAAGAAATTTGGGATGGACACCCCTGTTGTGCATTTGGCGTAAGCGATGAATTCATCAAACAAAACCCAAACACCTTTGCCGCGCTCTATCGGGCCATTTTGACGGCAAGCTACATGGCAAGCCAACCCAAAGACCGTGAATTAATTGCCAAAATCATCGCACCTACCCAATACCTGAATCAACCTGAAACGGTTTTGACCCAGGTGTTGACAGGCAAATTTGCAGACGGTTTAGGGGGAATCAAGAACGTGCCTGACCGCGCTAACTTTGACCCCGTTCCATGGCAAAGCATGGCCGTATGGATGTTGACCCAAATGAAGCGCTGGGGATACATCAAAGGCGACGTGAACTACAAGCAGATTGCAGAAAAAGTATTTCTACTGACGGACGCCAAAAAACATATGGCTGAAGCTGGCTTCAAACCACCCGAGGGTGCGTACAAGAAGTTCAAAGTCATGGGCAAAGAATTTGATCCTGCTAAGCCTGATGACTACGTCAAGAGTTTTGCCATCAACAAAATGGCATAAAAAACATGAAGTCTTTGCAACTCAAGGCGGGCGTTGTTTCACTGCTCGTATTCACAGTATTTGTCTTGGTGTGGCATATCGCCACATTGCCAACTAAGTCGACTGCAGTCAATGTGGCGGGAATGACGGCTGAGCAGATTGAATATCTAAAGATGATGGGTAAGGATGTGGGTAGCCAAAAAACCACTGGCTTTCCAACGCCTGCACAAATGCTCTCCACCTTTGCACACCAATTGTCTGATCCTTTTTACGATAACGGGCCTAACGACAAAGGTATTGCGATTCAACTGGGGCATTCATTAGTGCGGGTAGCACTGGGCTTTTTACTGGCTTGTGTAGTGGCAGTCCCTTTTGGGTTTGTCATTGGCATGAGTCCGCTGTTATACAAAGCCTGTGATCCGTTCATACAAATACTCAAACCCATCAGCCCGTTAGCTTGGATGCCATTGGCGCTCTACACCATCAAGGATTCATCTATCTCCGGTGTATTTGTCATCTTCATTTGCTCGGTATGGCCAATGCTTTTAAATACCGCATTTGGCGTATCGACTGTCAAGCGTGAATGGCTGAATGTGGCTAAGACGCTAGAAGTCAAACCCATACGCAAAGCGTTTCTAGTGATCTTGCCTGCAGCCGCACCCACGATAGTGACGGGAATGCGCATCAGCATGGGAATTGCGTGGCTGGTGATTGTGGCTGCCGAGATGTTGGTGGGCGGGACAGGTATTGGATATTTTGTGTGGAACGAGTGGAACAACTTATCTCTCACCAATGTGATTTTTGCAATCGTACTGATTGGCCTAGTGGGAATGTTGCTGGATTTAATGTTCGCCAAGTTTCAGAGATGGGTAACGTATGTCGAGTGACTTTCTAACAGTCGAAGGGTTATCTAAATCGTTCAACCCTAGCAAACCAGTTTTTGCAAATGTCGATTTTGGTATCGCCCGCGGAGAATTTGTCTGCATCATTGGACACTCCGGCTGCGGTAAGACCACTATTTTGAATGTGCTGGCGGGTTTAGATGCGGCTTCTTCAGGCGTGGTGATCATGGATGGGCGCGAAGTAGTAGGCCCAAGCTTGGAGCGTGGCGTCGTATTTCAAAGCCATGCATTGATGCCATGGTTATCGGTCCGCAGCAATATTGCATTTGCTGTGCAATCCAAGTGGCCAGACTGGTCTAAGGCAGACGTGAATGCACAAGTTGAAAAATTTGTGAGCATGGTGGGTTTGTCGCACGCCATTGAGAAAAAACCTTCTGAGTTGTCTGGGGGCATGAAGCAACGCGTCGGCATCGCACGTGCGTTTGCCATTCAACCCAAGATGCTCTTGCTCGACGAGCCGTTTGGTGCCCTAGACGCCTTAACCCGCGGAACCATCCAAGATGAATTGATCCAAATTGTCAAAGCGACGCAGCAAACCGTCTTCATGATCACCCACGATGTAGACGAAGCTATTTTGTTAGCAGACAAAATTATTTTGATGCGCAACGCGACCGAAACCAACGCTGGTTTCACGCCCGGGGGCATCGCAGAAGTCGTCATGAATCCCCTACCCGCTCTGCGTAAACGCGCAGACTTGCACCACTTAGATGGCTATTACGACTTAAGAAACCACATCGTGGATTTCTTAGTGGGCCACGGACTTTCAATTTCACACTAAACAGGAGTTTTTATGAATCGACTTGCCGTTACCGAAAAAATCATTTCCACCAAAGTCTCCAAGGGCATCAAGTGGGAGGATGTTGCTAAGAAAGTAGGCCAATCCAAAGAATGGACTACCGCCTTATGCTTGGGCCAGATGACCGCCACGCCCGCCCAGGCAAAAATTATTGGAAAAGTTTTTGGCTTGACTGCTGAAGAACAAAAATGGTTGTGTGTGGTTCCTTACAAAGGCTCTCTGCCCACTCAAGTCCCTACCGATCCATTGATTTACCGTTGGTATGAAATCGTTAGTGTGTATGGCACCACTATCAAAGAATTGATACACGAAGAGTTTGGCGACGGAATCATGAGCGCGATCGACTTCAGCATGGATATCGTGCGTGAACCTGATCCCAAAGGCGATCGCGTCAATGTGGTTTTATCAGGCAAATTCTTGCCTTACAAAACTTATTAATCGAAATGCTTGGAAATTTCGGGATCGAACTTTCCATCGATCAATACAAACAACATGCGGCAAATCTTGCCTGATCGGTTGGCCCATGCATGGTTGGTACCGCGCTCTACGAGGAAGTCACCGGTTTTTAGCAAGACTTCTTCGTTGTCGAGCACGATGGTGATTTCGCCTTCCAAGACCAAGGCATAGTCGACTGACTCGGTACGGTGCATAAAAGGATGTTTTGCACCGCCCGTTTTGTTGGTCGATGCAGTGTCGGTTCCTAAAGCACCCCAAGCAATTTTGGTGTCTTGGGTATTAATTTTCTCTAACCAGTCGCCCTCTGGTCCAAACTCAATAATGCGAACAACGGTTCCATTTTTAGGCGGTTCAAGCTTTAGGGGACGTGCAGTGGGGTCTGACTCGTTGCCAACAAATGCCGGGGTTTGGTCCGTCATCCACAACTGCGTGAGGTGGTACCCCACTCTTTTGGGATTGTTGTGCACCGATGGTGCCAATTGGTCTTCCGTAAAGATCGATCGGCCATGTGCATCGTGGCCAGTGACGACTCGACGAATATATTTTCTAGGTTCTTGCTCACTCATATTAATCTTGCTCCAAATATGTATTGATCCACATTTGATTTTGACACGCATTAACATCGCATCGTGACAACAAACTACACACTCATCTCTGAAGCACGCTGCACGACTGGAGAAAGTCCTGTCTGGGTTGCACAAGAATCTGCTTTGTATTGGCTAGATATTCCTGCTGGCAAAATTTACCGCTGGCACGTGTCTTCAGACCAGCTGAGCCAATGGCAAATGCCAGAAATGGTGGGGTCGATGGCGCTATGCACGACTGGCGAATGGATAGTCGCCATGGAGACGGGCATCTATCAGGTGCAACTTCAACCCAAGGGTTTGTCTTCTCACGAAAAACTTGCCCATATCAAACACCCTACACAAAACATGCGCTTCAACGACGGGCGCTGCGATAGACAAGGTAGGTTTTTATCGGGCACTATGTTTAACGATACCCAGGCGGGCAAGAACGTCGGATCTTTGTACAAATTTGGAATGGATCACCAATTCACACACCTGATGGGTGACTTGATTGTTCCAAATGGGCTTGCGTTCAGTCCAGATGGAAGCACCATGTATTTAGCTGACACGCATGCCAGCCGACAAACCATATGGTCGTTTGATTACGACATTGCAACTGGGACGCCGCACAACCAACGTGTATTTGTTGATATGCACCAACATAACGGACGCCCAGATGGCGCAGCTATTGACACGGATGGTTGTTATTGGGTGTGCGCCACAGATGCTGGATTGGTCTCGCGCTTCACACCACAAGGCAAGTTGGATCGGTCTATTGCAATACCGACCGTCAAGCCTGCAATGTGCGCTTTTGGTGGAGACGACTTCAGCACCTTGTTCGTGACATCACTGCGCCGCCCGGGCATCAGTGAACAGGACGATCCACACGCAGGAAGAGTTTTTGCCTTACGACCGGGCGTGAAAGGCTTGCCCGAGCCTAAGTTTAAAAATACACCTACTGCGTAATAGATGCGTGGATCAAGTTACTGACTTGGTCCAAACGCACCGAATGCCAAGGGTCTGGCACACGTGCATTGGTAATGTAGGCAAAAGACAAACCGCTTTGCGGATCAGCCCAACAATAACTGGTGCCCACACCACCATGGCCAAACGTATCTGGCTTGGCCAAAGAACCTAAGCCACGAATACCAATCGTGCTTCCTCGCAAATGCGGTCCTAAGCCGCGGTGCATAGGAATGCCCATAAATTCATCCACACGGTCTACGGTGTAGTTTTGGATGGCATAGGCCAATGTTCTTGGTGACACTAATCGCACGCCGTTAAGCGTACCGCCTTGCAACATCATTTGGTACAAAGCCGCCATGCCACGTGCGGTGCCATAGGCTCCGCCACCAGGAACACCCGCCTCTTGCCATACCCTGCTAGTACTTTCGTCACGTAAGCGCAACCCGTTTGGCGACTTAGCATCGGGCTCGTAAAGAAAGGTCATGCGCGACATTTCTGATGCTGGTAAGCCTACGAACAAGTCGTTTGCTAATCCCAAAGGCTCAAGCACTTCTGCACGGATAACGTCTCTGAAATCTTTACCGGTCACTGCTTCCACCACCATCGCCAGCACCCAGTGGGCGCTGAGACCGTGGTAACTGATGCGAGAGCCTGGCACCCACTGCAAATTAAAGTCACATACGGCTTGACGCACTTTTGCATGGTCATTCCAAGTGGTGCTGGGTACATCACCATCTGGGAATCCGCCTTGGTGGGTGATGACTTGAAATAGCGTGATCGCTTCTTTACCGTTTTTTACAAACTCAGGCAGATAGTCGGCGACACGGTCTGTGAAACGCAATTTACCTTGTTCATGCAACTTCCAAAGCAAAGTTGCCATGATGATTTTGGTGTTGGAGTACAACAACCACAAAGATTGGTTGTCAGCAGTCACCGCTTTTGTATCGGCCTCATGTCCATAACCCACACGGGCTTGGCCAAAACTTTGCTCCCACACCAAACTGCCTTGATAGGCCAGTGCAATTTGCGCGGCTGGATAGCGTTTGTCGTGGATATGGGTGTTGATAAGTTCACCTAAACGCGCCATCGCATCTGCTTGAATGGGCGCGTTCGATAGGGGTGTTGAAGGTAAGGGGTAAGTCATAGTCTTTAAAACTCAGAGTGGAACCTGAAAGCATACACGTTCACAGGGCCACGCGCAGAGTTGTAAGCTGGGTTGCTGATACGTTGGTAGTCAGCAGTAAGCCAAGTATTTTTGTAAATACCAAAACTGTAGAAACCTTCAAATATATTTTCTGGTTTGTAAGACAAAGAGCCATCACCGATGAAGAAGGAGATACCACCTGCTGCTAGATATTTGCGGCGGTCGTTAGAGAGTTGGTTTTGCATGAACGACAAGCCAAGGTTGTCTGCAGGCCTAGACCAAGCGCCCCCCTTAATCAACACACCGCCGGAAAAAGAATTGTCAACTTCGGTGAAGGCATAGGTCTCGGTGCGTCCATCGGTTTTCATCACCCGCATGAAAGCACCCACATTGCTAGAGATTTCTTGTTCAATGTTGAACCCTAAACCGTACTTGGTTTTGTCCCCATTGCGTACTTGCAAGATAGTTTCTTTGTCGGATGGGTTGTAGGTGTTTAGGTAAGTGAGAGCATCACTAAAACTTGCCATATTGGCCCGATCTCGCCATACAAGAACGCGCGCTTTACCGGGGCGATTGGCTATGGTGTGCGCGCGTTCTACTTCAAACTGGTCGCCATAGTGCTTGGCAATTTGGTAGTCAACCGCTAAGCCATTGGGTTCTTTAGGGCCAGTCATACGTCCCAGCTTAAACACCCAATCATCCAAATACCACTCCACTGCAAAACCCCATCCATAGCCACGCGCATCCGCTGCGTAGTCAAAGGATGAATAAGTCCAGTTACCCCAATTCATGAATTGTGTGCGCGGGTCTTTGGCGTACTTGTTATCGTCGAAGACATCTAAGGTGGAAAAATTACCTGCAGTCAAAACAATTCGATTTTTATCGACAGTTCCCGCCATTTGGTTGAAGTCAGATTCAACCTGCTCTGAGCCACCACCTTTATTCCAAGTCTGGCGAAGAAATAATCTTTGTCGGTAAAGCTTGAGGTCAGTTCCAGCAGCTCGGGTAATTTCTCCGTTGGTAAATCCACCCAAGCCAACCAAATTATCAGAGAAAGGCACACCAGAAACCACTTCAGGGTTGAAGTACAACTCGCCGTCTTGCCATACCCGCGCCCCCCAATGGGCCGTGGTGGAGAAGGTATACATCGACTCTGACTTCGATATCAGGCTGTTGTTGGGCGTGATGCCACCGTTGTTAAACGCTGGGTGTCTCTGCCAATTGAAAGTGGTTTGGTATTTTGCGGATGTATCTTCAAATTCATGGGTTTCGGCACGAGAGAGTGCAGATACACATACCAAAAATACAAATGAACTAGTAACTAAGGCGACCCTACTAAGCGAACACTGCTGTTTTTTTCTTATCATGTAGAAGTCGGGTAATGGTGTAAAGAAAGTACTAAGACACTTTATACAAAAAGTATGACAAGATGATTACTTGAAACCGATTTTCGCATGATCCCCCTCGAACACATTCAAAGGCCAAGCCATGACCGCCACCCTTCGCGTTAGTCAAAATAGACTTGAAAAATTTATTTACGAAGCTTTTCTCAAAACTGGACTGCCTGAATCTGATGCACGAACCATGGGTGCGTTGATGGCCGAGGCCGATTTGCAAGGCTCCGACGGACACGGTGTGATTCGCATGGTGCCCTACATCACCCGATTCAAAGGTGGCGGCGTCAACCTAACGCCCAATATCCGCGTGGTCAAAGAAAAAGCTGCCATGGCTTTGATCGATGGTGATAACGGTATGGGCCATTTAGTGATGAAGCAAGCTACCGAGTTGGCCATTAAAAAAGCCAAGACGGCTGGGGTTGCATGGGTAGGTTCTGTGCACTCCAACCACGCAGGGCCAGCTTCTTTATATGCCCGTATGCCTTTGGCGCACGACATGATTGGTTTGTATTTCGCCGTTGGAAACGCAAACCACCTTCCACCTTGGGGAGGATTGAGCATGTTGCTGTCGACCAACCCCATCGCTTGTGCGATTCCTGCGATGCACGAAGCACCGGTCATTTTGGATATGGCCACCACCGTGACTTCGTATGGCAAAGTAAAAGCCAAACGCCAACGCGGCGAGATGATGCCAGAAGGCTGGATGATCAACAGAGACGGAACACCACTACTGGACCCCCAACATGCAGATGATGGGTTGTTATTACCAATTGGCGGCTACAAAGGCTATGGTTTGGCACTCATTATTGGCATGCTGGCCGGTACGCTTAACGGAGCAGCTTTAGGCAAAGACGTAGTCGACTTCAACCATGACGCCAGCACACCTACCAACACTGGTCAAGCCATCATGGTGATTGACCCAGATGCATTTGGTGAGGTGAAGGAATTTAAAGAACGCATGGATTCAGTTATTCAAGAAATGCGCAACAGTGAGCGCATAAAAGGCGTGGACCGTATTTGGCTACCCGGCGAGCAATCGCATCAAAAAAGGATTGACTATGCGCGCGATGGCATACCTATTCCTGATGCATTGGCTAAACAGCTACATGGATTAGCCACCGAGTTAGGCATTGCCCCCCTTGTAGCGAATTGAATATGAAACACACCCAACTTCTCATTAGTCTTGTAGTTGCACTAGGCATCACGTTCACCTCTGTGGCGCAAGCGCAATCGGCCTACCCCAATAAACCTATTCGCATGATCCTGCCTTTGGCAGTTGGAAGTGCTGTGGATGTAGCAGCAAGGTTGCTTGCGCAAAAAATGTCTGTCAATATGGGCCAATCCATCGTGATTGAAAACATCACGGGAGCGGCGGGAATCATCGGCGCGGATAAATTAGCTAAAGCCGCCCCCGATGGCTACACCATTGGGGGCTTCAACGACAGCGTGGTCACCATGGTGCCAAATCTCAACCCCAACACGCCCTACAACCCGCTCAAAGACTTTAGCTTTGTTTCCTTGGTAGCGACTGTTGAGTTTTGTTTGGCAGTGCCACCTGATTCGCCATACAAAACCACAGCCGATTTAATTGCCGCTGCAAAAAAAGCCCCAGACAGCATTGCATTTGCATCTGGTGGTAACGGCAGTCCCCAACATATTGGTTTTGCAATGTTCAATTCGCAAACCAATACGGTGATGAAACATATTCCCTACAAAGGGGCCAGCCAAGCTGCACAAGATGTTGCCTCTGGACAGGTGCCTGTGACCATGCAAGGTATTGCCACCGTGGCGGGTTTGGTCAAAGGCGGAAAGCTTCGCATCATGGGCGTTTCTATGAAACAAAGGCATCCGCAATTTCCCGATGTCCCGACTATTTCTGAATCGGGGGCGCCTGGATTTGAATTTAGCACTTGGTTTTTGGTAACCGCTCCTCCCGGAACGCCCAAGGAAATTGTGACGCGTTTAAACCGTGAAATCGTCAAAGCCTTGGCAGATCCCGAGTTGCGCGAACGCTATGAAACACTGGGATTGGCGCCTTTAGGCACTTCATCAGAAGAATTGGCAACTCGCACCCAGCAACAATTTGCGAAGTACGCCAAAGTCATCAAAGACAACCAAATCAAGCCGGATTGATACCCATCTCGCTTTGCACGATGCATACCCTACTTTCAATAGGGTTGGGCATGGCATTTCTAACAACACCTGTTGTAATTCCCTGCTGAGACCCCATTTGGGTTACTTAGATTGGCTAGTGGTTAAGGTTAATTCCAATACCTAAAGCTAGTTAATTAAATCAAGACCGCACAAGGACTTATCAACATGATGCTCTCACGTCTGACCAGCAAACTATTCATTGCCTGGATAATGGTTTTCACCGCCTGCATGGCTTTAGCCTTGCCATCCCCAAAAGATATTGAGACAGAAATGCAAGCGGGCAATCTTGCCAAAGCGGAAAGCATGCTCAGGGAAGTCATTGCAGAAAAACCGCAAAGTGCCAAAGCGCATTACGAATTGGGGCAAGTTTTAGCGCGACAAGAACACTACGCTCAGGCGCACCAAGAATTGCTCAAAGCAAAAGAAATCGATCCGACGCTTAAATTTGCTAGTAGCCCTGAAAAATTCAACACGGTGTTTGACAAAGTTAGTCAATTGCAGCGCGGAACACCCACGGCACAAAACCATACAGCAACAGCGCAAACTCCATCGAATCCATCAACCCCAAGCACAGGTATCAATTTGAACTATCTGTGGATTGGCATTGCAGGTCTGGTGGCATTGGCATTGATCATTCGCATCGCACGACCAGCTCCACCAGCAAGCACAAACTACGCACCAGCCTATCCACCCACCACCCCCGATGGAACCGCAGTGGCACAAAGAGGCTTTGGTCAACAGTACGCTCCCGGAGCTCCACCTGCCTATGGACCAGCACCTACAGGTGGTGTTGGCTCTGGAATAGGCGGTGCTGTCATTGGTGGACTTGCTGGCGTCGCCGCTGGATATGCCCTATCTAAAGCGATGGAAGGTGACCATACCGGTGGAAACAACGCCAATGCTCCGGCACAAAGCGGAGGTTATGTGCCTTTTGACAGCCCAGCGACACCTGATCTTGGTAGCTTTGACTCAGGTAGCGGTGGCGACTCGTGGGACGACGGTGGTTCTTCAGGTGGCGACGACAGCTGGTAATCCACTGCCGCTTGACCCTTTAAGAATTTTTACGAATAAATTCGGCCACACGCGCAATACCTGCGGTGATAGCCTCGTCGGAAGCTGCATAGCTAAAGCGGATGTGTTGTCCCTCATTAGGTACACGTGGTCCAAAGTGGATGTCCGCCAACACTGCGACGCCCGCTTCATTGAGCAGGCGCTTGCGAAACTCTTCTGAATTTGCGCAACCCGTCATCTTGCAAGCCTCCGTCACATTGGGCCATGCATAAAACGCACCGCCAGGTGATTTGCAAGAAATACCGGGTACTTTATTGAGCAAGCCCACGATCAAGTCACGACGTTTATGGAATATGTCGTGCATGCGCTGGGCATCGGTCTGAGGACCATTCAATGCTTCTACGCCCGCCCATTGGGTGATGTGCGACGCACATGATTCGGTATTGGTGATCCAGTTCGTAAAAAACGGAGCTAGTTTTTTATTAGCAGCAAAGCCTAAGCGCCAACCGGTCATCGCCCAAGTTTTAGAGCAACCATCAGAGATGATGGTGCGCTCTTGCATGCCGGGTAAAGATGCAATGGATTCAAATGCACCGTCGTACACCAATTGCCCATATATTTCATCTGCGAATATCCAAATTTGTGGATGCTTGCGCAAGATCTCTGCAATGGCCTCTAAATCTTTGCGCGGGATGATGCCACCCGTTGGGTTATGAGGTGAGTTCAAGATCAACAGCTTGGTGCGTGGTGTGATTTTGTCGGCCAGTTCTTGCGGATCAAATCCAAAATTGCGGTCTTCGCGCAAGAAGATCGGTACCCCCACTGCCCCATTGGCTTTGATTTGGGACTCGTAAATAGGAAAGCCCGGAACGGGGTAAATCACTTCATCGCCTGCACCATAGTCCGTGACAGACAAAATGGAGTATCCAATAAAGGGTTTGGCGCCCGCAGCGACCACGACATCATTGGCGTCCACGTGGATGCCTGTACGCGTGCGATTCAAATAGTCTGCCGCTGCTTGTCGTAATTCTGGAATGCCAGCAGACGCCGTGTATCCATGCTTTCCTTCACGGATTGCTTTGACACCTGCATCTTGGATATTCGCTGGCGTGGGGAAGTCTGGCTGACCAATACAAAAAGAAATGATGTCGCGACCTTCGCGGATCAGTTGATTGACCTCAGCCAATACGACGAAAGCGTTCTCTGTACCTAAGCCTTGTGCACGTTGACTGATGGCAACCATGTTGTGTCTCCTATTTTTATAAATTATGAAATGTTGATAGATAGTTAGTCAGCGTCAAGCCAATCGCATATGGGTTTCCATTGCTCAAGGTCACGCTGGACTTTCGAGGGCGTTATGTCGAACATGGACAAACCATGGGCTGCCATGTGGACGTAATACTGGGTATCGCGCAAATAGGTTAAAACTGGAACGTGCAAGGTATCCATGAATTTTTTAAGATTTGCTGCAGCAACTGTACGGGCATCGACACGGTTACCGATTACGGCCACTTGTGAAGTGTGCGCGCGTTTGAGTTGTAGCAACTTAACGATAAAGGCGTTGGTAGCTTGCATGTCAAACATGCTCGGCATGATAGGGACGATGATTTTGTCAGCCCTACCAATGACCTCTTGCATGCGCCAACCACTTAGGCCTCCAGGCGTATCGATAACTACATGGGTGGTGTCTTTGTAAGGTTTGGCGGTATAAATTAAATCCGCTTCGTATTCCCACGTGGAGATTTTTGGTAGCACCTCAGGGCGTTGCGACACCCAAAACTTAGAGGACCGTTGCACGTCGGCGTCGCCGAGCATCACTTGATGCCCAGAATTCGCTAAATATCCTGCAATATTGGTAGATAAAGTAGATTTACCTGAGCCCCCTTTGGGGTTAGCAATCACAACAACTTTCATACCTCGGATGATACCTTGGTACGCATTTCCTGCCATAGTAAAAACATGCCGCTGGCAACAACAATCACAGCGCCCACAGCAACGGCATGGTCTGGTATTTGTCCAAACACCAACCACCCACCAACCGTCATATACAAAATTTGTTGGTACAAAAATGGTCCTAAAAATGCTGCAGAAGCATACCGGTGCGCAGTGGCAACGCATACATGCCCCAGCCCGCCGCACAATCCAGTGAGCAAAATAACGCCCCAAGTCAATAGGTCTGCTGGCATTTGCCACTGCATGAACGCGACGGGAGCCAAGACAACGGTCGAGACGATGGCGGACATCAATTGGGTAGCCACTGGATTTTCACTTGCAGCCAAGCGCCGAGTCAGCATATTGAATCCGGCGTACAACAATGCGTTGAGCACACTCAAAATAATGGCGGGATGAAACGCATGGCTGCCAGGCCGAATAATCACCAAGACTCCAGCAAAGCCCACCCAGATGGCGATCCAACTCGCTGTATTTAATTTTTCTTTCAACCACCAAGAAGATAAAACTGCAATAAGAATGGGAACGGAGAACTGAATGGCCCCCGTTTCAGCCAGTTGTAAATACTGCAAGGCTATGAAATTGAGCGCAGTCATGACCACCAACATCAGTCCACGCACTAACTGCAACTTGATATGGGCCAACCGCAAGATATTCCAACCCATCTTGGGCGCAAATATCAGGGACGTAATCACAACATGGGTGAAAAATCGCATCCATACCACTTGCAACACTGGCAAGGACAATACCAACCACTTGGCGCTGGTATCCAAGCTGGCAAACATCAAGGTAGTGAGTGTGACGAGTGCAATACCGATTTTTCGGTTTTTAGAACTGTCGCTAAGGAGTTGCGTCATGAATCAAAAAGTAAGCGACTAAACCTAACTATACCCCCATGTTACGAACCATATAGTTGCATTTGTGACGCACATGGGGGTAAAACATAGTATTGATATGACCATTAGCGTGTCATACTGCGAGTTGAAATATCAGTAGCAGGAAATCTATACATGGCTAGCGTCACGATTGCATCGGTTAAAAAGAATTTTGGTGAAGTCCCCATTCTTCACGGCGTAGACATTGATATCCAAGACGGATCCTTCACAGTTTTGGTGGGGCCCTCCGGCTGCGGAAAATCCACACTTTTGCGCATGATCGCTGGCTTAGAACAAATTAGCGCAGGTGAAATTCGAATTGGCGATAAACGCGTCAACGATTTACCTCCCAAAGAGCGCGATATCGCCATGGTTTTCCAAAACTATGCCTTGTATCCGCACATGACGGTACGCGAGAACATGGCGTTCTCTTTAGAACTTGCCAAAGAAAGCAAAAGCGATATTGACGCAAAAGTGAACCGTGCTGCCGAAATTTTGGCGCTGGGTCCGCTACTTGAACGTTATCCAAGGCAACTGTCTGGCGGACAACGCCAACGCGTTGCCATGGGACGTGCGATTGTGCGTAATCCTCAGGTCTTCTTGTTTGACGAACCTCTTTCCAATCTCGACGCGAAATTGCGTGTGGCGATGCGCAGCGAGATCAAAGAACTGCACCAACGGCTAAAAACCACTTCTATTTATGTCACCCACGACCAAATCGAAGCGATGACCATGGGCGACAAAATTGTGGTGATGCGTGATGGGCGGATTGAGCAAACGGGATCTCCGCTAGATTTGTATGACATGCCCGCCAACCAATTTGTTGCTGGATTCATTGGCTCTCCCGCCATGAACTTCTTGCCTTGTACGGTGCGACGCAGTGGCGGTACTTCACGCATCGAGTTGTCAGATGGAACGCTTCTGGATGCACCACTGGGCTCAGGTGGAGTTGACGGCCAGACCGCAGTCTTTGGTACGCGTCCTGAACACTTAACACTCGCAAACTCCGGCGGCATTTCTGCGCGAGTCGTAGTCATGGAACCTACCGGTATGGACACCTTTGTGGCGTGCCGTCATGGCGAAACAGAGTTGTCGGCAGTATTCAGGGAACGCCATGATTTTGCTGTCGACAGCACGATTCATTTAATACCCGACCTCACGCGTGCCCATTTATTTGATGCGCAAACCGGTGTTCGACTCGCCGCCTAAAGCGCGCCCACTAGATTAGATTCGTACATATTCATTTTCCCGTTGTCAGTCCGTTTTAATTCATCCAAAGGAGACTATTTATGACTAAATTCAATCGACGGAATTTTCTAGGGAGCACTGCTACGGTTGCAGCGGCCTCTTCCACACTAGGCGCAGGTGCTTTAAGTTTTGCACCCGCGGCACAAGCCCAGACTATGAGCTTCAAGCCTGAGAAAGGCGCTAAATTGCGCGTTTTGCGCTGGAGCCGTTTTGTGCAAGGCGACATCGATGCCTACATGGCGAACGTGAAGAAATTCACAGATGCCACGGGTGTTGAAGTGCGTGTAGACAACGAAGGCTGGGAAGACGTACGACCCAAAGCTGCGGTAGCCGCCAACACGGGTGCGGGTCCTGACATTATTTTGTCTACCAACGACGATGCCAACCTCTACCCTGAAAAACTCCTTGATGTCACAGACCTATGCGAGTATTTAGGTAAAAAATACGGTGGCTTTTATCCAGCTGCACAAACTTACCTCAAGCCCGATGGTAAAAAATGGATCGGCGTTCCTTTAGGCGCTGCAGGCGCGATGATGGTCTATCGCCAAAGCATGCTCAAAGCCGCTGGTTTTGATAGCTTCCCTAAAGACACAGATGGCTTCTTGCGCATGTGTAAGGCCCTCAAAGAAAAAGGCACACCTGTCGGCTTTGCACTTGGCAATGCTACTGGTGATGGCTTGTGGTGTAACTGGCTACTATGGGCATTTGGTGGCAAGTTAGTCGACAAAGACAACAAGGTGGTGATTGACAGTCCTGAGACGATCAAAGCTTTGGAATACGCCAAAGAGTTGTATGCAACCTTCATCCCCGGCACTTTGTCTTGGCTCGACCCCAATAACAACAAGGCGTTCTTGGATGGACAAATCAGCGTGACCAACAACGGTATCTCGATTTACTACGCCACCAAAAATTCACCTGACCCGAAAGTACGTGAACTCAATCCTGACGTCTACCACGCCAACTATCCAATCGGCCCTGTCGGTGTAGCAACAGAATCGCATCTATTCTTCAATCAAATGATCATGAAGTACACCAAGTACCCACAAGCTGCCAAAGAGTTCTTGCGCTTCATGATGGAGAAAGAGCAGTTCGATCCATGGTTGACTGGTGCTGGCGGCTATATCGCTCAGCCTTTGGCCGCGTATGAGAAAACTTCGATCTGGACGTCTGATCCCAAGCACACGCCTTACCGCGATTGCGTCAAGAACATGCGACCAGCGGGTTATGCCGGCAAACTGGGCTATGCCTCCGCTGGTGCGGGCGCTGACTTTATCGTCGTCAACATGGTGGCTGAAGCTGCCAGCGGTTCGAAGACACCCAAAGAAGCCGCAGAACGCGCCCAAAAGCGTGCTGAGCGTTACTACAAAGTCTAAAGACGATTTCTATAACCACTGCCCCTATGACGACATCCATGCTCGAGAAACTTCAGAACAGCCGCAATGTGCTGGGCTTGATCTTTATGCTGCCAGCTGCAGTGCTGTTGCTGCTGTTTCTGACGTATCCCTTGGGCTTGGGTGTCTGGCTCGGTTTTACCGATGCCAAAGTGGGGCGGCCTGGTGAATGGATTGGTCTTGAAAACTATATTTTTCTAGCGGGTGACAGCGTCACCCAGCTAGCGCTTTTCAACACCTTGTTCTACACCACGATTGCCAGTGCTGTGAAGTTTTTTCTAGGCCTGTGGTTGGCTTTATTGCTCAATAAGAATATTCGCTTCAAATCATTTTTCAGGGCCATCATTTTGTTGCCCTATATCGTTCCAACAGCTTTGTCTGCCATCGCCTTTTGGTGGATTTTTGACTCTCAGTTCTCCATCATTAGCTGGGGCTTAGTCAAGATGGGATTCATTGACAAATATATCGACTTCCTGGGTGATCCTTGGAATGCGCGTTTTTCTACTATCGCTGCAAACATATGGAGGGGCGTGCCCTTCGTAGCCATTACTTTGCTTGCCGGCTTGCAAACCATCTCGCCCTCCTATTACGAAGCTTCAGCGATTGATGGGGCAACACCTTGGCAACAGTTCTACCACGTGACTTTGCCATTGCTCACACCCATCATTGCGGTGGTGATGACTTTCTCGGTGTTGTTCACCTTCACAGATTTCCAACTTATCTATGTCATCACACGCGGTGGGCCCTTGAACGCCACGCATTTGATGGCAACTTTATCCTTCCAACGTGCGATCTCAGGGGGTGCACTTGGTGAAGGCGCCGCGATCTCGATAGCGATGGTGCCGTTCTTACTCGCAGCCATTATGTTTAGCTACTTTGGCCTCCAAAGACGTGCATGGCAACAAGGAGGTGATGACAAATGAGCCAAGACCAAAGTGATACCGTTGGCATGTCCTATTTGGACAGCCGTTCACGCCAATTCTTCACGACTTACTTGCCGCTCTTGGCATTTTTATTCGTATTGCTGTTTCCTTTTTACTGGATGGGTGTCACCACATTCAAGCCCGACAACGAATTGCTGTCGCGCGACGGAAATCCATTTTGGATAGTTGCCCCAACGTTGGCGCACATCGAGAAATTGCTTTTCAAAACCGAGTATCCCCAGTGGATGTGGAACACCGTTGTAGTGTCTGTTACAGCAACATTCTTTTCATTGTTGGCTTCTGTATTTGCGGCCTATGCGATTGAACGTTTGCGGTTTTCTGGTGCTAAAAATGTAGGTCTTGGTATTTTCTTGGCGTACTTGGTTCCGCCATCTATATTGTTTATTCCATTGGCTTCTGTCGTGTTTCAAATGGGCTTGTTTGATACCCGCTTGGCCCTCATCCTCACCTACCCTACTTTCTTAATTCCGTTTTGCACATGGTTGCTAATGGGTTACTTCCGCTCTATCCCCATGGAATTGGAAGAATGCGCATTGATTGATGGTGCCAACCGTTGGCAGATCTTGGTCAAGATCATCTTGCCATTGGCTGTGCCAGGTTTGATCTCTGCTGGCATCTTTGCCTTCACACTGTCTTGGAACGAGTTCATTTACGCACTCACCTTTGTTTCATCGAGTGAAGTCAAAACTTTGCCCGTCGGTGTCGTCACCGAATTAGTGGAAGGTGATGTGTACCACTGGGGCGCGCTGATGGCAGGCGCCCTCTTTGGTTCACTCCCCGTTGCGTTGATCTACTCTTTCTTTGTCGAGTACTACGTCTCAGGCATGACCGGTTCGGTCAAAGAATAATCAGGATTTTTTCAACCACCGCACCAAGTGCTCTGCAGCGTCTGCATCGCCTAAGCCTAACTTAGCAGACGCTTCAAAATTTGCCATCGCAAGCTCTGTCAGAGGGAGTTTTCTTTCTAGCGTTTGCGCGTGCGTGCGCATGGCAGTTAAGTCTTTGATCACGGTGTTGAGTGTGACGTTGACCGTATCTGACTTGCCGTCAATCAAGGATTGCGCAATAAAAGACCCACGGTTTTTCAACAAGTTAGGACCGCCTGAGGTCTCTGAAAAAATATCAATGACCCGTTTTGGATCTAGACCCAAAGGTTGAATCAAGGACAAAGCTTCGGCAAAGGTGTGCCAATACACAAGCAAAGGCAAGTTGATAGCCAACTTCATCATGGATCCAGCACCATGGTTGCCCACATGCTCGATCCGCTTGCACATGTGTTCTAGCAAGGGCCTGGCAATCTCTAAGTCTTCTGCACTGCCTCCGACGAATCCAATGAGCTTGCCCTCTTTCGCTGGGCCAATACTTCCGCCTACAGGGCACTCCAAATATTTCACGCCAACTTTTGCGGCCTTCTCTGCCATGCCCGCTTGCTTGTCAGGAGAGACGGTGCTCATCTCAATGATTAGTTTGTCTGGAGCTGGTGCAGACAAAAGTCCGTTTGCAGAGAAGTAAACATCGTCGAGTGCTTGCTCATTGGTCAACAAACAAATCACGATATCTGCTTGTTGTAGCAAGTCTTTGGGCGTGGCGCACCAAGTGGCACCCAAGTCCATAGCAGCCTTTGCTTTAGCTTCGGTTCTGTTCCATACCAACAAGTCGTGTCCGACAGACTTCAAACGCGCTGCAATTGCAGTGCCCATTTTTCCGGTTCCAGCGATACCAATCTTCATAGCTTTTTCACTCCAGTTTCATGTCACGAATCACGGCACGGAATTGGTCCATTTGCCGTTTCAAAATTGCGTCTTGCTCTGCAGGCGTCGATCCAACACCCTCTGCGCCTAAATCAGCAAGGCGCTTGACTACATCGGGGTTGCGCACCGCAGCGATGATCTCGCGGTTCAAGCGGTCGATGATGTCTTTGGGTGTTTTAGCAGGTGCAAACACACCATTCCAGCCTTCTAGCTCCAACCCAGGAAATCCCAACTCTTTGACGGTGGGCACGTCCGGTAAACCAGCGATACGCTTGGTAGCGGTGGTTGCTAACGCACGCAAAGTACCTGCTTTTATTTCAGCCAAGGATGAAGAGAGTTGATCACCGCCCACTTGAATACGACCAGAGAGCAACTCTTGCTTGAGCGGAGCAGCACCTTTGAAGGGTACATGTTCCATTTCAATTTTGGCGTCACGCTTATACGATTCACCTAAGACGTGCATTGCCGATCCAGGACCGGTAGAGCCGTAGTTGTATTGCAAGCTTTTATTAGTTCTCAATAAATTCGCTAGCTCGCGAAGATCTTTGGCGGGGACGCTAGGGTTAGCAGTCCAAACAAATGGCACGGACACAGCGATAGACACGCCCGCGAAATCTGTATCCACATTGAAGGGCGAACGGTTGTTCAAGGTCTGCGCAACAGAAGACAGTGGGAATGTAAGGTTGTGCATCAAGATGGTGTAGCCATCGGGCGCAGCTTTCGCAACTATGTCAGCACCGATCGCGCCACCTGCACCACCGCGGTTGTCGACCAATACCGGTTGGCCCATGGATTCGCTCATGCGCTGGGCCACGATTCGGGCCACGATATCGGTTGTCCCACCTGCGGGGAAAGGCACGATCATTTTGATGGGCTTGGATGGGTATGCCTGTGCAAGGGCCAAACCTGGCATGGCCGCCACGCACAGCGCTCCAAACAAAACCGTGAATACGCGACGCATGGTCTGCCGTTTGCAATGCATATCTATCTCCTTGTTGAAAATAACGGAATTCTGCTTATTCCCTTCGTTTCACTATCGCATAAGGGCGTGTATGACTTTGGTCCCTTAAGCGACAAAGACCAGGAGGGGTTTGCCATAGAGGGGTAATCCCCACTGACAAAAATACACGCCAATGCCAAGATAAACAGTACTTTGTTTAGGAGACATTTATATGACACGTCGCGTATTTTCTAAATCTTTACTGGCCCTCTCACTAGGCTTAACTCTCGTAGGTTCTGCTCTTGCGCAGAGCTACCCTTCTCGCCCTATCACCATGGTGGTTCCATGGGGTGCCGGTGGTGGAACAGACGCTACCGCGCGTATCGTCGCAGCCTTAATGGAAAAGGAAATGGGACAACCTGTCAACGTCGTCAACCGCACTGGCGGCAATGGCGTAGTGGGCCACTCTGCCATCGCGATGGCACCTGCTGACGGCTACACGATTGGCATGATCACCGTAGAGATTTCAATGATGCATTGGGCTGGCTTGACAGAACTCAATCCCAAAGATTACACACCGCTGTCTTTGATGAACATCGACCCTGCCGCTGTCACGGTACGTACAGATTCACCTTATAAAAATGTCAACGACTTGATCAACGCGGTCAAAGCCAACCCTGGTAAGTTCAAAGCGTCGGGCACTGGTCAAGGCGGCATTTGGCATTTGGCTCTTGCTGGCATGTTGAAAGACCAAAAATTAGATGTCAGCGCTGTACCTTGGGTGCCCTCTAACGGCGCCGCCCCTGCCATGAATGACTTGGCTGCTGGAGGTATTGAGTTTGTGACTTGCTCACTACCCGAATCACGCGCACTGATTGACGCCGGCAAAGCCCGTCCACTCGCGGTGATGGCCACGCAGCCTTCAGGTTTGTATCCCAATGTGCCCACTTTGAAGTCAGCTACTGGAAGTAACTGGACGATCGGTGCATGGCGCGGTATCGCAGGACCTAAAGGATTACCAGCCGATGTACAAGCCAAGCTCGGCGCAGTGCTTAAGAAAATTTATGACAGCCAAGATTACCAAGGCTTTATGCAGCAGCGTGGCTTTGGCGTGGTTTATGCCGATGCCAAAGGCTTTGAGCAATTCATGGCCAAAGGTGATGCCGATATGGGCGTTGTCATGAAGTCTCTCGGATTAGCCAAATAAGCATTTATGAAAATCAATGACACCCTCAGTGGCTTAGCGCTGTTAGCGCTATCGCTACTCATCCTCTATACCGTCAGTAGTTATCCCGTGATTCCTGGCCAAAACATTGGCCCAGGCGCTTTTCCTGGATTATTGGCGGGCTTACTAGCTTTGTGTTCTGTGCTTCTCATCCTCAAAGGACTCAAAGCCAAGAAGCATGAGGATTGGGTGGTCATTGGCGGCTGGGTGAAATCTTGGTTTCATCTGCGCAACTTTTTGGTCACTGTGGGTTGTTTGTTTTTCTATATCTACTTGTCCGACTTTTTAGGTTTCATTATTTGTGGAACCATCCTTTTGGCAGTGATGTTTGCCGCACTAGAAGTGCGTGCGAAAGTCATTCTTCCGATTGCCATCATCGTGACTTTGGTCATTCACTTTATTTTTTATAAGGGACTTCGCGTCCCTCTGCCATGGGGTCTTTTGATGCCCATTCAGTGGTAAGGAAAGAAAACAATGACCACTGCTGTTTTGTTGCAAGCCTTTTGGCTGGTGTTTGATCCGTATGTCTTACTGGTCATCTTGTGCTCAGCCCTCTTCGGGCTTTTTGTAGGTGCTATTCCAGGTCTGAGTGCCACGATGGCTACGGCCTTGTTGGTGCCCATCACCTTCTTCATGCCGCCTGTGCCTGCGATCGCTGCCATCGTCACTGCGACGGCTATGGCGATTTTCTCCGGCGATATTCCGGGTGCTTTGCTCCGTATTCCCGGAACACCTGCTTCTGCTGCGTATACAGACGAGGCTTATCAAATGACTCTCAAAGGCCAAGCGGAAATCGCTCTTGGCGCAGGCTTGGTGTTCTCTGCAATTGGTGGCTTGTTTGGCACCATCGTGATGGTGCTTTTCTCTCCTGCTCTGGCTGAAATTGCTTTGAAGTTTTCGTCTTTTGAATACTTCTGGCTGGTTGTCTTAGGCTTGGCTGGTGCGGTATTCATTGGTAACACCAGTGTCTTAAAAGCTTGCGTGTCTTTGCTGCTTGGTTTGCTGATTGCATGTATTGGTCTAGAGAACCCAGCCGGCCATCTGCGCTTTACTTTTGGCTTGAAAGAGTTGATGAGTGGAATCGAGCTCATCCCCATGATGGTGGGTATGTTTGCGGTATCTGAGTTGTTGCGCTATATCACCAATATGGATCCGCCACCGATGATTGCGACCGAGAAAATCGGCAACATCTTTGCGGGCATGTGGGGCTTGCTGAAAAAATACCCAGGTGCACTTTTGCGCGGCAGTGTCTTGGGCACCATCATCGGTATACAACCAGGCTCTGGGGCGGACATGGCCTCTTGGCTGAGTTACGCCATGAGTAAAAAATTCTCCAAAGAGCCAGAAAAATTTGGCACAGGCCACGTAGAAGGCATCGTGGAATCGGGCGCTGCCAACAACTCTTCTTTGGCGGGTGCGTGGATTCCGGCGATTGTGTTTGGTATTCCTGGTGACTCGATCACTGCGATTGCCATTGGCGTCTTGTATTTGAAGAACATGAACCCAGGACCGATGATTTTCATCAACAACCCTGAGAATATTTATGCGATCTTTTTGGTCTTTATCTTGGCCAACATCATCATGGTGCCGCTCGGTTGGTTGACGGTCAAAGTGGCTACCAAAATTTTGCGCGTAAAACGCAATATCTTGATGCCGATTATTTTGATGTTCTGTATCGTTGGCTCTTTCTCCATCAACAACTCTGTATGGGGTGTCACGCTGATCTTGTTCTTCGGTGTGGTGTCCTTTATCTTTGAGGAGAACGG
>CANBZB010000003.1 GCA_947373745.1 Burkholderiales bacterium
CCTAGCGTAGCGCCATGGGTCATGTTGAAAGCACCTTTCCAACTTTTGGCCAGAGGTGTGCGCGCGGTAGAAACAATTACTGCATTGGTCATGGGAATTCCTTAATTGAAAGTTTTGCCTTCGGCTGCCAATTTCGCCAACAAGGGCGCTGGCTTCCAGAACTCGGCATCGTCATGCGGGTTGGCGGCAAAGCGGTGCATGGCTTGCACCACATTGAAGAGACCCACTTGGTCTGCATACAACATAGGTCCACCACGATAAATCGGGAATCCGTAGCCCGTGATGTAAACCATATCGATATCACTGGCCTTGGATGCAATACCGTCTTCCAAGATATGTGCAGCTTCGTTCACCAATGAAAACACCAAGCGTTGGACAATTTCTTCGTCGCTGATTTTTCTGGCTGTGATACCCATTGCTGCGCGATGTTTGACGACCATGTCTTCCACTTCTTTGTTGGGAATGGCGTCGCGTTTGCCGGCCTGGTAGTCATACCAACCTTTGCCAACCTTTTGTCCAAAGCGGCCCATTTCACATAGCAAGTCAGCTGTCTTGCTGTATTTCATATTTGGTTTTTCGACATAACGGCGTTTGCGAATAGCCCAGCCGATGTCGTTACCTGCTAAATCGCCCATGCGGAAAGGCCCCATGGCGAAACCAAATTTCTCGATGGCTTTGTCGACTTGTTGGGGTGTGCATCCTTCTTCTAATAAGAAGCCGCCTTGGCGACCGTATTGTTCGATCATGCGGTTACCAATAAAACCATCGCAAACGCCAGAGACAACTGCAGTCTTTTTAATGGTTTTAGCAAGCGCCATCACCGTGGCCAATACATCTTTGGCAGTCTGTGCGCCGCGCACTACTTCCAACAATTTCATGACGTTGGCTGGACTAAAGAAGTGCATACCAATCACATCCTCAGGACGCTTGGTGAAATTAGCAATCGCATTGACGTCTAGCGTTGAAGTGTTGGAAGCCAAAATCGCACCAGGCTTCATCACAGCATCTAGTTGTTTAAATACGGTTTCTTTGACGCCCATTTCTTCGAATACGGCTTCGATCACCAAGTCAGCGTCTTTGATGTCGTCATAACTCAGCGTGCTGGTGAGTAATGCCATGCGTTGCGCATATTTGTCTTCTTTGAGTTTGCCTTTTTTAACTTGGGCTTCGTAGTTTTTCTTGATGGTGGCGATGCCACGGTCAAGCGCTTCTTGCTTGGTTTCCAGTATCTTGACGGGAATACCGGCATTCAAGAAATTCATGCTGATACCACCGCCCATAGTCCCTGCACCGATCACCGCAACTTGTTTGATAGCGCGTGTGGGTGTGGTGTCAGGGACGTCTGCAATCTTGGACGCGGCGCGTTGCGATGTGAATAAATGTCTCAGAGCTCGGCACTCAGGTGTCCACATCAAATTGATGAAGAGTTCACGCTCTAACACCATGCCATCGTCGAATTTTTTCTTGGTCGCTGCTTGCACGGCATCCACGCACTTTGGAGGTGCGGGATAGTTTTTGGCCATGCCTTTGACCATATTGCGTGTGAATTGGAAGTACGCATCGCCTTGTGGATGTTTGCAAGGCAAATCACGCACACGCGGTAAAGGTCGCACGTCAGCAACTTCACGGGCAAGCTTCAAAGCTTCATCCATCAAGGACTCGGGGGATGCGGCCATCTTGTCGAACAATTTTTGTCCGGGCAGCATCGCTAGCATTTCGCTTTTGATAGGCTCTCCGCTAACGATCATGTTGAGTGCAGGCTCCACACCCAAAACGCGAGGCAAACGTTGTGTGCCGCCCGCACCAGGAATCAAACCAATTTTGACTTCAGGCAATGCAATGCTGGCTCCTGGTGCAGCAATGCGGTAGTGACAGCCGAGGGCTAGTTCTAAACCACCACCCATCGCTACGGTATGCACTGCGGCCACAACAGGTTTTGCACAATTTTCAATTTGTGCGATCACACTTAGTAAATTAGGTTCTTGCGTAGCCTTAGGAGATCCAAACTCACGGATATCAGCGCCGCCAGAAAAAGCTTTGCCATGCCCAGTGATCACAATCGCTTTAATGGAAGCATCTTGCGCAGCTTTTTCTACCCCTTCGGTGATAGCTTGGCGGGTTGATAACCCAAGTCCATTGACGGGTGGATTGTTTAAAGAAATAACAGCCACGTCGCCGTGAACTTTGTAGTCTGCACTCATGCGGGTTCCTTGTTGAGACTGAATTGGGACAAGAAAAAGAACGGTCGTTCTTTTTTCATTCTAGATCAAACTTCCAGCCATTCACGCCGGATATAGGCGTCTTCTCTGAGTTGAGTTGGCGTTCCTGAAAACACAATACTGCCGTGGCCCATGACCAAAACGCGGTCAGAAATTTCCATAGCAATCGTTAGCTTTTGTTCTATCAACAAAACAGAAATACCTTTTTGTTTCAAAGTTTTAAGATACTGGGCTACCAAGGCCACAATTTTGGGCGCGAGTCCCTCGGTAGGTTCATCAATGATGATGAGATCTGGGTCGCCCATTAAAGTACGACATAGCGTCAGCATTTGTTGTTCTCCGCCAGATAAAACGCCTGCTTCGGTGTGTTGTCGCTCTTTCAGGCGTGGAAACATGGCATACATATCTTCAAAATCCCAGCGGCTGCCTACGCCCTTTCCTTTTTGTCCCAACAGCAGGTTTTGATGCACGGTGAGTTTGGGGAAAATGTCGCGGTTTTCAGGTACGTAGCCAATCCCTAAGTGAGCGATTTGGTAAGCCTTTTTGTCTAGGATGGCTTGCCCATTCCATTCAATAGAGCCTTGGCATTCCACCAGTCCCATGATGGACCGCGCCGTAGTGGAACGGCCCGAACCATTTCTACCTAGCAATGAAACAATTTCACCAGGTTTGATGTCAAACGACACACCATGCAAAACATGGCTTTTGCCGTAAAAGGCGTGAAGGTTTTCTATCTTTAGCATGGGGTGTGCTTTGTGACTATGTATTGCGGATCAATGCGCTTGCGCGCTACCAAGATAGGCTTCTTGCACTTTGGGATTAGAGCGGACTGCGTCAGGAGTATCGAAAGCAATGACCTCCCCATACACCACCACAGCAATCTTGTCTGCCAAGCCGAATACAACACCCATATCGTGCTCAACCGTGAGCAGCGTTTTACCCTCTGTGACTTGACGGATCAATTGAATAAAACGCAATGTTTCGCTTTTACTCATGCCAGCTGTAGGCTCGTCTAACAAAATAACCTCTGCGCCACCAGCGATCGTGATGCCAATTTCAAGCGCGCGCTGTTCGGCGTAGGTCAGATTCATAGCCAAGACATCGCGTTTCTTGTCTAAGCGGATTCTTTCCATGTATTGCTCAGCTAAATCGTTAGCGTCATCTAAATCAGCTAAAAATTTAAAGAAGGTGTATTTGTATCCAAGACTCCACAAAACCGCACATCGTAGATTTTCAAAAACGCTGAGCTTAGGAAAAATATTGGTAATTTGGAAACTTCGCGAAAGCCCTAGGCGGTTGATTTCAAACGGCTGCTTGCCTTCGATTCGATGCTTACCTAACCAAATTTCACCACTGGTTGGCGCAAATCGTCCGCTGATTAAATTAAATAAGGTGGATTTTCCTGCGCCGTTGGGACCAATGATGGCGACGCGCTCTCCAGCTTTGACCGCCAAATCAACACCACGAATAATTTGGGTCTTACCAAAGCTTTTATGTAGATTTTTGAGTTCAAGTGCGTTCACAGCGCTTCCTCCCTGCGCTTGATTTCTTTTTCAATGAATTCTTGTGACTCACCCCAGTCATGTAAATATTGACGCCTTGCCAATTCGAAGAGACCAAAGCCAGTCACTACCAGCATCAAACATCCAAACCATGTGTGGCTTGCCTGTGTATCGAGTGACATGCCAGCAAACCGCACCTCTGCGCCCATGGCTGCATTGAGCTGCAAGTGATAGAGCATCTCGACGATGGCAGCAACACCCACCAATCCCACCAGTGCAGTTAAACCAAGCCCTATATAGGCCACCCATATATGGCGTAACCGGCCAAATGCAGCCAAACGTAAATTCATCATGATCAAACTAGATATGCCGCCTGGAGCAAACATCACCATGAACAAAAATATAAGTCCCAAATAAAGCAACCAAGCTTTTGTGAATTCAGACAAAAGCACAAAAGCCAAAACCAACAAAATTGCGCCAATGATGGGGCCAAAAAAGAAAGTGGCGCCACCTAAGAATGTAAACAGCAAATAAGCGCCAGAGCGTGCAGCACCAACCACCTCCGCGGTCACAATTTCAAAATTAAGCGCACCAATGCCGCCCGCTATCCCGGCAAAAAAACCGGCGATGATAAAAGCGATATAGCGCACTTGCTGTGTGCTGTAACCAATGAATTCGACGCGCTCTGGGTTATCACGCACGGCGTTCAGTATGCGACCCAAAGGGGTGCGGGTGAATGCATACATCAAGGCTACGCAAACAAATGTGTAGGCCGCCGTCAGGTAATACACCTGAATGGGTGGGCCAAACGTGATGCCTAAAAAAGGCTGTCCAAAAACGCGATTACCAGAGATGCCAGCTTCTCCGCCAAAGAAGCCAGAAAACATCAATGACATGGCGAATACCAACTCAGAGATGCCTAAGGTAATCATTGCAAATGTGGTGCCTGATTTGCGGGTTGTTACATAGCCAAACAAAACCGCGAAGAACATGCCTCCAATCCCTCCTACCAGTGGGATCAATGACACGGGGACCGGTAGTAAACCGCTGGCGGCGGCATTGAGTGTGTGCATAGCAATATATGCACCGAGCCCTGTGTAGACCGCATGTCCAAAGCTCAACATACCGCCTTGTCCTAAAAGCATGTTGTAAGACAAACACACAATCATGACAGCACCCATTTGGGTCAGCATCGAAATTGAAAAATTGCTTGAAAAGGCTTTAGGTGCCACAAGCAACATAATGGCAAAGAGTCCCCAGATTACCCAGCGTGCTACGTTGTAGGGTGTGAATGCGTAGTGGTTTGCCGTACTTTGCATAAATATTAAGTCTCGCGCTTACCCAACAAACCACGTGGTCTGAAGATCAAAATCAATACCAAAAATAAATACGGCAATATGGGAGCGACTTGTGAAATGGTAAGTTTAAGTAGGGCGTTATCTTGCGACGCAACTCCGACAGAGAGCCCCATGCTTTGCATCAAAGACAAAACCGAATAATCGAGTGCTACTGCAAAGGTTTGGACAATACCAATAATTAAAGAAGCTAAAAAAGCCCCCGCTAAAGAACCCATGCCCCCAACGACAACCACCACAAAGATCACGGAGCCGACTGTGGCGGCCATGGCAGGTTCAGTCACAAAAGTGCTGCCGCCAATGACGCCCGCTAATCCGGCCAGTGCGGTTCCAACGCCAAACACAGACATAAAAACGCGTGGCACGTTATGGCCCAAAGACTCCACCATGTCAGGATGCGTTAGTGCAGCTTGAATCACCAGGCCAACACGGGTTTTAGTTAGCAAGAGCCATAGGCCCAGCATCATGCTGATGGCAACCAGCATCATGAAGCCCCTGGTGGCGGGGAAAGGAGAACACACCACCCGCACCGCCGCATCAGTAACTTGGCAAAGCTCCGGAGATGCCGCACCCCACACGAGAGATAGTCCACGCATGGAGTTTTGAATTAGCGTGAATGCAGGGCCTTGTAACCCTAAAGGGGGTTGAAATTCAACAGCTGTTCTTCCCCAAACCAATTGGACGATTTCTAAAACAACGTAAGACAGTCCAAAAGTGATCAATAGCTCAGGCACATGTCCGAATTTATGCACACGGCGCAAACAAAATTTTTCAAAAAATGCACCTAATAAACCAGCAAGAACAGGCGCTAAAAATAAAGCAGTCCAAAAGCCCAAGACCGAATTGAGTGTGAAACCAATATAGGCGCCGATCATGTAAAAACTTGCATGGGCGAAATTAAGTACGCCCATCATGCTGAAAATCAATGTGAGGCCTGAACTCAGCATGAATAACAACAACCCATAACTCAATCCATTGAGTGTTGAGATTACAAAAAATTCCATGAATTCTTTCTGTTCTAAAAAAAGAGTGCGCCTATGACGCACTCTTCATTTGAGGTAAGAACCTTTAACCTGGACGTTTCATCTGGCAGCTTGTGGGAGTGCTGGCTACATATGGCTCAAATTTTTGAACGGGCGCTAAGGTCATACCTGTGTTTTCAGCGGAGTATGGATACTTCTTATCTACCTTTTGCCAAACGGTCATGAACATCGTTTGTTGAAGTTGATGGTCTGACTTACGCATTTCATTTTCGCCCGCAAAACTTTGGAATTTAAGCCCTTCTAATGCAAAGGCAACTTTGACGGGGTCAGTTGATTTTGCTTTTGCCATCGCTAATGTCAAAGAATTGAAAATATTGTCGATGGAGTTGGTGTACATGTCATCTTTGAACTTAGCATTAAATTCCTCCATCCATTTTTGGAATTTACCGCCCATGTTGTAGTGAGAATAACTAATCTGGAATACACGTCCTTCACCGTTTTTGCCTAGGGCAGTAGGCGTGCCAGATACACCGGTGTAGTAGGTGTAGAACTTACCTGTATATCCAGCTTCGTTGGCTGCTTTTACCAATAGCGATAGATCAGAACCCCAATTACCCGTAATCACGGTATCCGCTCCTGAAGCTTTTATTTTTGCGATGTACGGAGAGAAGTCACGCACTTGCGCCAAGGGGTGCAAATCTTCACCAACGATTTGAATATCGGGTCGCTTACGCGCTAAATTTTCTTTGGCATATTTGGCAACTTGATGTCCATGCGAATAATTTTGATTCAGCAAATAGACCTTCTTGATATCTGACTTATCTTTCATGAACGTAGTCATTGACTCAATTTTCATGGATGTATCGGCGTCAAATCTGAAATGCCAGAAACTGCACTTGCTATTCGTGAAATCTGGATCAACCGCTGAGTAATTTAGAAACACAACTTCCTTGCCGGGATTGCGATCGTTGTGCTTGTTGACCGCTTCTATCAAAGCGCCGGCTACAGATGAACCATTGCCTTGTGTAATGTATCGAGCGCCTTGGTCAATCGCAGACTGCAAGGCGTTCAAGCTTTCGGCAGGACTTAATTTGTTATCAATGGAAACGATTTCAAATTTAACTTTTGCTGGGTTATTGGCGTTGTACTTTTCTGCCAAGAATTGGTATGTTTTTAACTGGTTGCTACCAACAGGTGCCATCAAGCCTGAAAACGCTTCAATCATGACGATTTTTACAGTTTCACCAGCTTGCGCAAACGCAGCTGAGCTAAGCGCTGTGAGTGCAGCAGTGGTAATAAGTTTGTGGGTAAGTTTCATAGTTGTCTCCTTCATATTTTTAAACGATTAATGGTTACAGGGTTTGCTTTTTACGTATCTAGGGAATGCACTAGTTTGTTAAAGATTCGGCAATACGTAGTCTTTCAATTGCTCGCGTAATTTTGTTTTGAGCATCTTGCCAGTGGCGCCGATAGGAATGCTATCTACGAACACTACGTCATCAGGGATTTGCCATTTAGCTGTCTTGCCTTCGTAAAAACCAAGTAGCTCTTCGCGTGAAACGTGTGCATCTGGTTTTTTGACCACCGCGACGATGGGACGCTCATCCCATTTGGGATGCTTTACGCCAATGCAAGCCGCCATCAAAACACTGGGATGCGCGACGGCGATGTTTTCGATGTCGATCGAACTGATCCATTCGCCACCTGATTTGATGACGTCTTTGCTCCGGTCGGTGATTTGCATGTATCCATCTGTGTCGATGGTGGCTACGTCACCGGTTGGAAACCATTCAACGCCATGCGAGTCTTTCACCAAGGGTGAGCCTCCCTCACCTTTGAAATATTCAGCAACCACCCATGGGCCTTTGACCAACAGATCACCATAGGCTTTGCCATCATGGGGCAAGTCTTTACCTGCATCGTCCACTATCTTCATATCCACACCAAAAATAGCGCGTCCTTGCTTGAGACGAATTTTCATTTGCTCGGGTTCAGACAATTTCAGATGCTTGTTTTTGAGTGTGCACAGTGTGCCAAGTGGACTGAGTTCCGTCATACCCCAGGCATGCAGGACTTCGACGCCATAGTCATCCATGAAGGTCTGAATCATGGCGGGCGGACACGCTGATCCTCCGATCACCGTGCGATTCAGGGACGAGAACTTCAACCCATTGGATTTCATGTGTGTCAAAAGCATTTGCCACACCGTGGGAACACCCGCAGCATAGGTCACGCCCTCACCTTCGATGAGTTCGTAAATTGACTTGCCATCCATGCCAGAGCCTGGGAACACCAATTTGGCGCCTGTCAGGGCTGCGCTGTAAGGAATGCCCCATGCATTGACATGAAACATGGGTACAACGGGCAAAATAGCATCCCGCGCCGAAATGCCCATGACATCGGGGAGCGCCGCAGCATAAGCGTGCAAGATGGTTGACCTATGGCTGTAAAGCGCTGCTTTGGGGTTTCCGGTCGTGCCACTGGTGTAGCACATGCTGGAAGCTGAGTTCTCGTCAAAGCTTGGCCACTGGTAATCGGAAGATTGCTTTCCAATCCATGCTTCATAACTCACCAAGTTGGGAATTCCAGTGTCGGCAGGCAATTTGTCACCATCGCACATCGCTACCCACTGTTGAATCGTGTTGCACTTGCTATGAATCGCTTGGATGATAGGTAGGAAAGTCATGTCGAAGCAGAGCACTTGATCTTCTGCGTGATTAGCAATCCATGCAATCTGGTCTGGATGCAAACGGGGGTTGATGGTGTGCAAGACACGACCACTTCCGCTCACACCAAAATACAACTCTAGGTGGCGATAACCATTCCACGCCAAAGTCGCTACGCGGTCACTAAAAGCCAATTTGGCAGCGTCTAAGGTGTTCGCTACTTGTCTAGAACGGCGCGCCACATCAGCCCATGTATAGCGGTGGATATCGCCTTCGACCCGGCGAGAGACCACTTCACCATCACCGTGATGTCGCTCAGCAAACTCAATCAAATGAGAAATGAGTAATGATTGCTTTTGCATTAAACCGAACACGCGATACTCCTATGGGACAATTTTTGGCACGACCGTGCTTTTTTGATGGGCCATTGTGCCAAGACTTATCAAGTTTTTAACCAGTTTGAACAAAAAAGACCTCATGGATTTCCCGACACAAGATAGACAATGCCAGCCATGACAAATATCACGCTTGATTGGCAGCCTAAATTTGGCAATTTAGGCGAGACTTTTGCCACCGTTTGTCCTCCTACCCCATTGCCTGACCCCATTTGGGTCGCACAAAACGAAGCCCTTCGTGATGAATTGGGGCTCCACAAGCAACTCTTTACAGACGAATCTTTCCTGCTTGCTATGGCAGGCAGTACCCTGCTAGATGGAAGCAAACCCAAGGCAAGTGTCTACAGCGGGCATCAGTTTGGTGTGTGGGCGGGTCAGTTGGGTGACGGTCGGGCTATCAGTCTCGGAGAAATTCACACACGCTTGGGTATTCAAGACATACAACTGAAAGGCGCAGGCCCCACCCCTTACTCGCGCAGAGGTGATGGGCGTGCGGTATTGCGTTCCAGCATTCGCGAATTTTTATGTAGCGAAGCCATGTTTGGCTTAGGCATCCCCACAACCCGTGCACTGTGCGTCACGGGATCTCCAGCCAAGGTCTATCGTGAAGAGCTTGAGTCTGCCGCAGTGGTTGCACGTGTCAGTCCAAGCTTTGTTCGATTTGGCCACTTTGAACACTTTGCCTCGATTGGCAATATCGATGCGGTTCGTTTGCTTGTGCATCATGTTGTGAATGAACACATGCCATCTTTGGCAGATCAAACCCTTGACGACAAGCAACTTGCATTAGCCCTTCTTAATGAAACCACCCACCGAACTGCATCCCTGATGGCGCATTGGCAGGCTGTTGGTTTTTGTCATGGCGTAATGAATACTGACAATATGAGTATTCTGGGATTAACCCTTGATTACGGACCATTTCAGTTTTTAGACGGCTTTAACGCTAACCATATTTGTAACCATTCAGATGGTCAAGGGCGTTATGCATACGCCAAGCAACCCCAAATCGCATACTGGAACTTGTTTTGTTTGGCGCAAGCTCTCATGCCCATCATTCAAGAGCAAGAGCTAGCTCTACAAGTATTAGAGACGTATAAGTCTTTGTATCCCAATACCTACGATATGCGCATGCGCACCAAACTGGGTCTCACTGATACACAGGCTAACGACCGCGCATTGGTTCAAGACCTCTTTTCTTTAATGGACAAAGACCGTGTGGACTATCCCTTGTTTTGGCGACGTCTAAGCCATGCTGTATGCGAATCGTCAAAGAATGCCCATGCGTTTGATCCAGTCCGCGACTTATTCATTCACCGCGATGACATGGATGCATGGTTAAAACGCTACGCGTTGCGTCTTGAAACCTGCGACAAAAACCGTGCCGGGGCAGACATGCTGCGAGTGAATCCAAAATTCGTGTTGCGAAACCATTTGGGCGAATTGGCCATTCGGCAGGCTAAAACTGGTGACTACAGCATGGTGCAGTCTTTGTTACAAGTTCTTCAAACCCCCTTTGACGAACATCCTATGCACGAAGCTTGGGCTGGACTTGCGCCAGAATGGGCGTCTGGCATTGAAATTAGTTGCTCATCATGAAAATTCAAAAATCAGATATCGAATGGAAAGCTGTTTTAGCGGCGAAAAATGCAGAGCCTGTGGCATTTGACGTTACGCGAAAAGCGGCTACCGAACGGCCTTTCACCGGCAAATACGAAGACCACTGGAAAATTGGCACCTACCACTGCATCTGTTGCGACGCCTTATTATTTGAGGCCAACACCAAATTCGACGCAGGTTGTGGCTGGCCAAGTTTTAGCGAAGCTGCCAAACCATCCGCCATCACTGAAAACCGAGATACTTCCCACGGAATGGTGCGTGTGGAGACAGTATGCAGCCAATGCGGCGCCCATCTTGGGCACGTGTTTCCTGATGGCCCTACCCCCACTGGACTACGCTATTGCATGAACTCCGCTTCGCTTGATTTCAAACCAGACCAATAAAAAGACTATGAAATTATTTTTAGATTTCTTTCCCATTGTCTTGTTCTTTATTGTGTTCAAGACCTATGGCATTTTCGCCGCCACTGCGATTGCTATCGCAGCAACTGTGTTGCAAATTGCTTGGATGCGCTATAAAAATGGTCGTGTTGACACCATGCAGTGGATAAGTTTGGGGGTGATCGTGGTTTTTGGTGGCGCAACTCTGATTACGCAAGACGAAACCTTCATCAAGTGGAAGCCTTCGGTACTTTATTGGCTGATGTGTTCCACGCTATGGGTTGGACATGTCATTTTTAAACGGAATTTCATTCAATCCTTGATGGCTGCGCAATTAGAACTTCCACAAGAAGTTTGGGCTCGTTTGCTTCATGCTTGGGCAGCATTTTTTATGTTGATGGGATTTATCAACCTCTGGGTAGCCTATAACTTTGACACAGACACATGGGTGAGTTACAAATTGTTTGGTGGTTTGGGCCTGATGTTGGTATTTGTAGTACTTCAAGGGGTGTTTCTGAGTCGCTACATGAAAGAGCCTGAGGAAACCCCATGAATATCACCGCACAAAGCCTGCGTGAGCGCTTGTCCACACAACTCCAGCCAACTTTGCTAGAGGTTATCGATGAAAGCGCACAGCATGCTGGTCACGCAGGCAGCGATGGCACGGGTGAAGGTACCCACTTTCGTGTGCGTATAGCAAGCGCCCAATTTGAAGGCCGTTCAAGGGTAGCCAAACATCGCCTTGTGTATGATGCATTGCAAGAATTCATTGACCAAGGCTTGCATGCATTGGCCATTGAAATCGCAGACAACCCTTCTTGAGACATTCCATGAAAAAACACCTTCTACACGCAGTAGCCTTTGCGGCTGTTGTATTGACTTTGAGTTTGGGCGCACAAGCTCAGAACTTGGCCATCGTGAATGGCAAAGCTGTTCCCAAAACCCGTATGGACGCCCTAGCCCAACAAGTTGCGCGCTCTGGTCGACCAATGACCCCCGATGTGGAAGCGCAAATTAAAGAAGAAGTCATTGCCCGTGAAATCTTCATGCAAGAAGCCCAGAAACGCGGCTTAGATGCCACCGACGATTTCAAAGCACAGCTTGAACTAGCTCGCCAAACTATTTTGATTCGTGAGTTGTTCAGTAAATTCCAAGAAACCAATGCTGTCACTGATGCCGATGCCAAAGCTGAGTACGACAAATTTGTCGCTGCCAACGGTGGCAAAGAGTACCGCGCACGTCATATCTTGGTCGAGACAGAAGACCAAGCAAAAGCCATTTACGCCAGTTTGAAAAAAGGCGCGAAATTCGACGACTTAGCTAAGAAGCAATCTAAAGATCCTGGCTCCGGTGCCAAAGGCGGTGATTTAGATTGGGCAGCACCAGGCAACTTCGTGAAAGAATTCTCGGAGGCGATGGTGGCTTTGAAAAAGGGCGAGACCAGCGCTTCTGCAGTCAAAAGCCAATTTGGTTTTCACATCATCCGGCTTGACGATATTCGTGAGGCCCAATTGCCAAAGTTGGAAGATGTAAAGCCACAAATCTTGCAGCAGCTACAACAGCAACGCATGGCTACCTTCCAGCAAGAAATGCGCGCTAAGGCAAAAGTCGAATAATTCTTTACACCAATGGATAGGCTTGCGTTCAGCCTATCCATTTACGCGCATTGCGCCACACTTGCATCCAAGGACTCAAGGCATTTAAGCCGCCAGTGGCCTCTAAGTCGGTCCAACTCAGCTGCACATTTCTAAAGACGCGTTCTGGGTGCGGCATCATGGCTGTGAAACGGCCGTCAGCTGTTGTGACTGCCGTTAAACCGCCTGCACTTCCATTGGGATTGAATGGATAACGCTCCGTTGGTTGCCCTCGGTTATCCACAAATCGCATCGCAGACACGACATTTTTTGCATTACCGCGACGGCTGAAATTGGCAAATCCTTCACCATGTGCAACGGCAATGGGCATACGTAGCCCTGCCATTCCGGCGAAGAACAAACTCGGTGAATCTAAGACTTCCACCATCGACAAACGTGCTTCAAAGCGCTCACTTTGGTTGGTCGTGAAACGTGGCCAATCTTGTGTGCCGGGGATGATGTCAGCCAATTCAGCAAACATTTGGCAACCATTGCAGACACCTAGACCAAATGTATCGGTGCGATCAAAGAAAGCTTTGAATTGATCTGATAACAAGGGGTTAAAGGTAATGGAGCGCGCCCAGCCAATACCAGCACCTAATGTGTCGCCATAACTAAATCCACCACATGCAACGACACCTTTGAAATCTTTTAAATTGGCGCGACCCGTTTGTAAATCCGTCATGTGCACGTCATAGGCATCAAAACCTGCGTGGTTGAAAGCGTAGGCCATTTCCACATGTGAATTGACGCCCTGCTCGCGCAAAATGGCCATCTTGGGTCTTGCTGTAGAAATAGATGGTGCTGCAAGTTGACCTTGCTGCGCATCCAAAGCCAGTGTTTTTTGGAGTGATACTGGAATGTGAACGTGCATTCCAAGTGGGTTGTACTCTCCCAAGTTCGCATGCTCCGAATCCGCGCAGATGGGGTTGTCACGCTGTTGGCAGATTTTCCAACTCACGTTATCCCATACGGAATGGAGATCTGCCAGTTTGGCAGCAAAGACTTCTTTGGCATCACGCCAAATACTGATCTCACCTTTGCCTTTATCAATGCTGGATGTATGGGGACGGGTTTTACCAATGAAGTGACTGTGTTTAGATAGACCATGATCGCGCAATATTTGCATTACTGCATTGCGGTCGTCTGTTTTAACTTGGAGGACAACGCCTAGTTCTTCATTGAACAGGGCTTCAAGGGTTAATGCCTCGCGACGGGCACTGACTTGCGTTGTCCAGTTCTTGCTGTCTCCATAATCAGCGCGGCTGTCTTGGATGCCATCGCTCTCAGTGATCAGCATATCCACATTGAGTGCTACCCCGACTTGGCCTGCAAAAGCCATTTCACAGACGGTGGCTAACAAACCGCCATCGCTGCGGTCGTGGTAAGCCAAGATTTTTTTCTCTGACCTGAGCTGGTTGATAGCGTTGACCAGTTGCACCAAATCTTGCGGGTTGTCTAAGTCTGGAACAACATCTCCAAACTGGTTTAACACCTGCCCCAAAACGCTTCCACCCATACGGCGCGCACCAAGGCCCAATTGCACCAAGACCAAAGTAGTTTCCACTTGGGCATGGAGTTGTGGCGTGAGTGTTTGGCGAACATCAGAGAGAGACGCGAATGCGCTAACGATCAAACTCACAGGCGATGTCACCTTATGGTGCTTATCGCCCTGTCGCCATTGGGTGCGCATAGACAAACTGTCTTTGCCAACGGGAATGGAGATGCCAAGTGCTGGACACAAATCGATTCCTACGGCCTTTACGGTGTCATACAAAGCAGCGTCTTCGCCTTCTTCGCCACATGCGGCCATCCAGTTGGCGCTCAGCTTGACACGATTTAATTCAATAGGTGCTGCGAGCAAGTTTGTAATGGCTTCGGCAATCGCCATTCGGCCTGATGCGGGTGCATTAAGGGCTGCCAACGGAGTTCGTTCGCCCATGCTCATAGCTTCCCCCGCAAAACCTTGAAAGTCCGCCAAAGTAACAGCGCAATCTGCCACGGGTACTTGCCAAGGCCCCACCATTTGGTCGCGATGCGTGAGTCCACCCACGGTGCGATCTCCAATCGTGACTAAGAAACGTTTGCTCGCCACTGTAGGGTGACTCAAGACTTTCACGACCATGCTTTGAAGGTCAATACCGGTGAGGTCGATGGGTTTATTGGATCGATGCACACGTTGGACATCCCGATGCATTTTGGGAGGTTTGCCTAGCAAGACATCCATGGGCATATCTACTGGTTGCAGAAAAGTGTCAGCATCTGCTAATACCAGTTGACGCTCTTGGGTCGCTACACCCACCACAGAAAACGGACAGCGTTCACGCGCACAAAAGGCTTGAAACAGCGGCAACGATTCGGGCGCAATGGCCATGACATACCGCTCTTGGCTCTCATTCGACCAAATTTCCTTGGGTGACAAACCTGATGCCTCTAGCGGCACTGCACGTAAATCAAAACGTGCGCCGCGACCTGCATCGTTGGTGAGTTCAGGAAATGCGTTTGACAACCCGCCTGCCCCAACGTCGTGGATTGCCAATATGGGATTGGATACGCCTAGAGCCCAACAATGGTTGATCACCTCTTGCGCACGACGTTCGATTTCTGGGTTACCGCGTTGTACGGAGTCAAAGTCTAAATCTGCGGCATTGGTGCCACTTGCCATGGAGCTTGCTGCGCCACCACCCATGCCAATCAACATTCCAGGACCACCGAGTTGAATTAACAAAGTGCCAGCCGGGAATTCAATTTTTTTGGTTTGCTCGCTATCAATCACCCCCAAACCACCCGCGATCATGATGGGTTTGTGATAACCACGCAAAACACCATCGACTTCTTGCTGAAATTCACGGAAGTAACCCAACAAATTGGGCCGTCCAAATTCGTTATTGAAAGCAGCGCCGCCTAAGGGGCCTTCGGTCATGATTTGCAGGGGGCTGGCCATATGCGCAGGCTTTCCCAAGGGTGCTACCCCATCGGACTCCCACAACTTAGAAACAGTAAAACCCGTCAAACCTGCCTTTGGCTTGGAGCCACGACCTGTGGCTCCTTCGTCACGAATCTCACCACCATTTCCCGTAGATGCGCCCGGAAATGGCGAGATAGCGGTTGGATGGTTATGCGTTTCCACCTTCATTAAGACATGGTGGGTGGCATGGACCGATGCATACAACGGAAGATTTTTGCCATCATTGGATGCAACAAATCGCTCAACTGCATGGCCTTGCATGATGGAGGCATTGTCTGAATAGGCAACGACTGTATATTGCGGACTGGTTTTTTCGGTGTGACGGATCATGCCGAACAAACTATGCAGCTGCGCTTGACCGTCAATGGTGAATTCAGCGTTAAAAATCTTGTGCCGGCAATGCTCGCTATTGGCTTGCGCAAACATCATGAGCTCGACATCGGTAGGGTTGCGCTTGAGATGGCTAAAAGATTTGACCAAGTAACTGATTTCGTCTTCTGCCAACGCCAGCCCCCAGCGCTTATTCGCCTCTTGCAGCGCGGCTTCACCGCCCGACAAAATATCGACTTGCTCCATGGGCGCAGCTTGAAGCTCTGTAAACAAACCCAGCGCATCTTCGCGCTTGGCCATGACAGATTCGGTCATTCTGTCGTGTAGGACGTCGGCTATCGCAGCTAATTGCTCCGGCGTAAGGCTGGCTTTACTCAGCAAACCGTCTTTTAGAACCACATGGAACTCCGAGATACGTTCAATGCGTTTGATGTGGAGTCCGCAGTTGTGGGCAATATCTGTAGCCTTAGAAGCCCAAGGAGACACTGTACCCATCCTAGGCGTGACTACGATCAATTTGCCGGCGGGCCGATCCAAAGCAGCTTCACCGTAAGTGAGCAGAGCGGCAAGGGTTTTTTGTGCAGCGGTATCTAATACGTCGGGCGAAGCGGCGAGATGCACATAACGCGCATGCAAGTCTTGAATCTGGGGGGATATCGCCTGCAAAAGAGGCAATATTTGCTGTATGCGGAATGGACTGAGGGCGTTACTGCCTTCAAAAATGCTAATGTGCAATGACACAGAAACCCTTGGGGAGATGTCTAAATGGGATAATTGTGGCATGACGATTACCTATAAAGACGCTTCAGGCATACAAGGCATGCGTGTAGCTGGAAAACTAGCCTCAGAAGTTCTGGATTACCTTACCTCCCATGTCGTTGCGGGTGTGACAACCAATCAACTTGACAAACTGGCCTTCGATTACATCACCCAAGTTCAACAGGCTATTCCTGCCCCGCTGAACTACAACCCCAGTGGCCACAACCCCTACCCCAAGTCCATCTGCACGTCGATCAATCACCAAGTCTGCCACGGCATACCCAATGACAAGGCACTTAAAAAAGGCGATATCGTCAATATTGATATCACCGTGATCAAAGACGGTTGGCACGGAGACACCAGCCGCATGTTTTTAGTGGGGGAGTCGTCTATTGCAGCCAAACGTCTTTGCAAACTCACCTATGACGCCATGTGGCATGGCATTGTCAAGGTCAAGCCGGGTGCACGCTTAGGCGATATTGGCTTTGCCATTCAAAGGTTTGCAGAAGGACATGGCTTTTCTGTGGTGCGTGAATTTTGCGGACATGGCATTGGCCAAGTTTTCCATGAAGAGCCACAAGTTTTGCACTATGGCAAACCTGGAGCTGGTGAAGAACTCAAAGCAGGAATGACCTTCACTATTGAACCCATGATCAATGCTGGCAAAAAAGACATCAAAGAGCTGGGAGATGGCTGGACTATTGTTACCCGAGACCATTCGCTGTCTGCGCAATGGGAGCACACTGTTTTGGTCACCGATACAGGCTATGAGGTCTTGACACTCTCGGAGGGCAGTCCAGCTTTACCCGAGTTCGTTACAACTACACGCTGCTAAATTCCATGGACAACGCCTTGACCCACACCTATCGCAAGGACAAGGCGGCTCTTCTAGCCCAGGCCATAAGCAAGTCCGACACGCCACGCAGCGTGAAACAGTTATTGCACCGCTTGTGTGTCATGACAGACGCCAGCATCAAAACGATTTGGCAAAACACAGGCTTTGATAACCAACTATGTTTAGTCGCCGTAGGGGGCTATGGACGTGGGGCGCTTTACCCTTACTCGGACGTCGATGTCTTGCTACTGATGCCCAGTGGTGTCTCCGCTGAAGAAAATCCTGTTCTCAAAGGACAAATTGAAAGATTTATCAGCGCGTGTTGGGACAACGGATTAGAAATCGGCTCTAGTGTGCGCAACTTAGAAGAATGCATCCAAGAATCGCGAGCAGACATCACTGTACAAACATCCCTTTTAGAAGCAAGACGTATTGTTGGAAACGCTGCATTATTTAAAGAATTTCAAAAACAATATGACGTGGCGATGGACGCCAAAGCATTCTTTGTGGCGAAAACTTTAGAGTTGAGCCAAAGGCACACCAAATTCGAAAATACGCCCTACTCGCTAGAGCCTAATGCCAAAGAGTCCCCTGGTGGTTTGCGCGATCTGCAAATTATTCTCTGGACAGCACGTGCCGCCAAGTTTGGCGATACATGGGAAGCGTTGGCCCGAAACGGATTGGCAACGCCCTTGGAGGCTCGCCAACTCAAGCGCAACGAAAACACGCTGGCCCAGATAAGAAACCGCCTGCATCTCATTGCCAAACGCAGAGAAGACCGCTTGGTATTTGATATGCAACATAGCGTGGCCCAAAATTTGGGCCTTGGATTTCAAGCGGATGGTCAATTTAATGCGCGCCTAGCGAGTGAAGCGCTCATGAAGCGCTATTACTGGGCTGCCAAAGCCGTTACGCAATTGAGCCAGATTTTGCTACTCAATATTGAAGAGCGACTCAATCAAAAGTCCGATGACATACGACCTATCAATTCCAGGTTCGCTGAAAAGTCTGGAATGCTGGAAGTTTTGCATGATGATGTCTATACCAAAGAGCCCCATGCCATTCTTGAAACTTTTTCTTTGTTTCAATCCACAGTAGGCATCAAAGGCTTATCCGCCAAAACGCTCAGAGCCCTTTACAACGCGCGCTCTGTGATGAACGCAAAATTCCGATCGGACCCCGTCAATCGTCAACAGTTTATGGCGATATTGCAGTCGCCAAACGGCATGACACATGCCATGCGGTTAATGAATCAGACGTCCGTGCTCGGACGATATTTATGGGTGTTTAGGCGCATCGTAGGACAGATGCAGCATGATTTATTTCATGTCTATACAGTCGACCAACATATTTTGATGGTGTTGCGCAATGTTCGACGATTTTTCATGGCGGAACATGCACACGAGTTTCCTTTTTGCTCGCAACTTGCAGCCGGCTGGGACAAACCTTGGATTTTGTATGCCGCGGCCCTGTATCACGATATAGCCAAAGGCCGTGGCGGTGACCATTCACAACTAGGGCGTGTCGAAGTCCGGAAATTTTGTAGAGACCATGCCATTGCCAAAGAAGACGCCCAACTTATAGAGTTTTTAGTAGCTGAGCATTTGACGATGAGCCACATTGCACAAAAGCAAGACCTCAGTGATGGACAAGTCATCTCAGCTTTTGCAAAGCGCGTAGGCAATGAGCGCAATCTCACGGCGTTGTATTTGCTGACCGTGGCAGATATTCGTGGAACCAGTCCGAAGGTCTGGAATGCTTGGAAAGGCAAACTTCTAGAAGATTTATTCCGCTATACCGTGCGCACCCTTGGCGGACGCGCTCCTGACGCCAACTCTGAAGTGGAGTCGCGTAAGCGAGAGGCATTGTCTATGTTGGCGCTATACGCGCTTCCATTCGAAGCACACAAAGATTTGTGGGAAACCTTGGATGTAGGGTATTTCATGCGGCACGACGCTGCTGATATTGCTTGGCATACACGCCAACTCTCGCGTCAATTGATGACGTCTAAATCCAAGGGCGAACCTATGGCAGTTACTGTCCGCGCAAGGCTGTCGCCAGTAGGAGAAGGCTTGCAAGTCATGGTGTATTCCCCTGATCAAGCAGATTTATTCGCCCGTATTTGTGGTTACTTCGATCAAACTGGTTTTAATATTTTGGATGCCAAAGTACATACCGCAACTAATGGCTATGCCTTGGATACTTTTCAGGTAGTGACGCATTTCACCAAAGAACACTACCGTGACTTGATCAATTTGGTTGAAACAGGATTAACCCAAACTATTGCTTTGTCCAAACCATTGCCCACTCCCAGTAAAGGCCGAATGTCACGTCGTGTGAAAAGCTTTCCCATTACACCGCGCGTTTCCTTGCAACCGGATGAACGCGGTCAGAAGTGGTTGCTCAGTATTTCTGCAAGTGACCGAGTTGGCTTGCTCTACAACGTTGCCAGCGTGTTAGCGCACCACAAGGTGAATTTATTTTTGGCAAAAATTAGTACCTTAGGCGAACGGGTGGAAGATACTTTTTTAATCGACGGTGCAGCCCTTCAGCAAAACAAAAAGCAACTTGAAATTGAAACCGAGTTGCTCGAAGTACTACAGCCTTAGTTCAAATAGGCGGCATGCGATGTAAGCAATTCCAGAAATGCAGATTCATCCAAAACAGTAAGCCCTAGAGCTTGCGCTTTTTCCAATTTGCTACCCGCCTCTGCACCGGCAACAACAGCGTGGGTTTTCTTGCTAACACTGCCTGATACTTTTGCGCCTAGCATTTCTAATTTTGCTTGAGCCTCGTCACGCCCCATGGTTTGCAATGTTCCGGTGAGGACAAACGTTTGCCCTGTCAGCGGCATGCTGGCACCTGCACTTGCAACACCCTCTTTCCAATGCACACCACAGGCCTTGAGTTGCTCCACCACTTCTCGATTGTGTGCTTGATCAAAGAAGGTACGTATACTTTGTGCGACTGTCGGCCCCACATCGCTGACTTGTAACAGTTGATCCAAGGTGGCATCCATGATGGCATCCAAGGCTCCGAAGTGGCGTGCCAATTCTTTGGCAGTTGCTTCACCCACATGACGAATTCCAAGTCCAAACAAAAACTTAGGTAAGGTTGTATTTTTTGATTTTTCAATTCCAGCCAACACATTAGCAGCAGATTTTTCAGCCATGCGGTCCAATTGGCTTAAAGCGGATAGACCCAGTTTGTATACATCGGGCAAGGTGTTGACGATACCAGCGTCGACCAATTGCTCAACCAGTTTCTCTCCTAAATCTTCAATTTCTACCGCGCGTCTGTGCGCGAAATGCAAAATCGCCTGCTTGCGCTGCGCCCTACAAAATAAACCGCCAGTGCATCGGTAGTCTGCTTCACCTTCCTCGCGTACCGCAAGGCTGTTGCAGACAGGGCAATGGCTTGGCATAGTGAAGAGTTGTGCATCCTGCAATCGTTTTTCCAAAACAACAGACACAACTTCAGGAATAACATCCCCTGCTCTTCGCACGATGACGGTATCCCCTATGCGCACGTCCTTGCGACGGGCTTCATCTTCATTGTGGAGGGTTGCATTGGTCACCGTCACGCCGCCTACAAAGACGGGGGCCAATTTGGCAACAGGGGTGAGTTTTCCGGTACGCCCTACTTGCACTTCAATGGCTTGGACGGTAGTGAGTTCTTCTTGTGCGGGGTATTTATGTGCCACAGCCCAGCGGGGTTCACGGGTGACAAATCCAAGACGCTGTTGCGCTTCTAGGCTGTTGACTTTGTAGACCACGCCATCTATGTCAAATGGCAAAGCATCGCGTTCTTGGGCAATTTTTTGATGAAATTGCACTAGGCCTAAGGCGCCTTTTACGCATTGCGTTTGTTGGGCAACAGGAAAGCCCCATTTTTTGAGTTGAAGCAAAAAATCGAAGTGACCAGAAAAAACAACTCCCCCTTCATTTTCAGAAGTGATATCGCCTAATCCATAGGCAAAAAAACTCAAAGGGCGTTGTGCCGCGATCGTCGAGTCGAGTTGTCGCACCGCTCCAGCTGCAGCATTGCGAGGATTTACAAAAGTTTTTTCGTTTTTTTCACCTGCTGCAATGCGTGTCCGTTGGCGTTCATTCAGTGCTGCAAAGTCAGCGCGTGACATGTAGACTTCTCCGCGTACCTCTAGGAGTTTGGGCGCATCCGCCGGAAGTCGGAGTGGAATTTGGCCTATGGTGCGTATATTTTGGGTAACGTCTTCACCCCATTCACCATCACCACGCGTGGCCGCTTGGACCAAAACATGGTCTTCGTAACGCAAACTCATGGCCAAACCATCAAACTTCAACTCAGCCACGTATTCCACTAAGTCATCTGATTCACTCAAGCCCAGCTCTTTACGAATACGCTCGTCAAAATGCTCTGCGCCAGAGGCTGTTGTATCTGTTTCTGTGCGAATACTGAGCATAGGCAAAGCATGTCGTACAGTTGCAAAAGCATCTAGAGGCTTACCACCTACACGTTGTGTCGGTGAGTCAGCGGTTAGTAATTGTGGATACGTGGCTTCTAAAACTTGCAGCTCACGAAATAAACGATCGTATTCGGCGTCTGGCACTGTAGGTGCATCCAAAACATAGTATTGGTGCCCATAGGTATTGAGAAGTTCTCGCAACGCTAGCGCACGCGTTGCAGGTGTCTGCGGATCCATTAGCTAAACAGGCGTCGTGCTTGGACGGATCCTGCAGACAAATCGCGAGCGTCCAAGGTGTCATAGAGCGCAAGCAGATCTCTTGAAATAGAGGCAATCGCCGCTTGGGATAACGCTTGTCCATTGTCATCCGTGACCGCACCGTCCATCACGCGCGCTAATTCATCTGCCGTGTGCACCATGCGTGCAAACGGCTCTTCTTGGCGATTGACTTGCGGCACATCGAGGGAGAGCGTGAGTTCCCAAATAGCAGATTGCGCCGGGTCTTCCGACATGGCGGCCTGCGCGTCGAATGTCAAACCCAAAATAGGAGGTAAGCCAACCACCGGTGCAGGAACAACCATGCGTCCTGGAATAACACCTGCTACAAAACCGAGACGTGCCGCATTTTGTTGCACATATCCAGGGCTCCAAGCGGTTTTGACGGCCTTGATCGTAAAACTCAATTGCGCGTCATGGGCGCTAGCAAAACTGTCGAGCTCGCGGGCTCGCGCGACTTCATCGAGCATGTCTGGAAATTCCGGTGCGCCATTGATAGCGTCCGAAAAATGCTGGATTTTTAAGACGAACTCCGAAAATTCAATCTCGTTCAAAGCACCCAATCGGTTGGCTAGTTGGACACCGGCTTGAAAGGCGCTGTATCTCTGGCCATTGCGAGGTGGCTCCCACAAGCCCGTCTCCGTATGCAGGCCTTCCAAAATAAATAATTTATTGCCAACACGACGTGTCGTAGGCATTGCGGCAAGCGTTGCCTCACCTGAGATAGGGTGATCAATTTCTATCGCGGCAATGACATCAATCAAAGCATCCAAGCTAGGACGTTTTTCAACCGGAATTAAATCGGGTGCAGCTGAGTTGCGAACAGACTCACTCGGCTGTATTCGTCTTTCTTCTGCCGCGCGCTCAGCGGCTTTGGCTTTATCAGCAGCAATTCGTTCTAAATCAGCTGCATTGGGTTCACGCTGCGCATGCTTGGTAGCCTCTTGCATCATCGCCAGCGCCATGTCGTTCACTGGATCGTGAGACAGAGACGTTTGTGGTGGATGGACCGACGGCGTGTCTGAGATGGATACTGGATAACTGGAGGTGGTTTCAAACGTAGGCTCTTGCGGACCGTCAAAACTTCCGACGGTCGAATCTATCGGCTCGATCACCTCATCTTGGGCAATAGGGTCCGCTTGACGCGGCTTGTTTTTGCGGGATGTCCATGTGCTGTGTGCAACGACTGCCGCCAGCACAACACCACCTGCAATTGCCAGACCAATTTGAAGATTACTCATGGCTGAAATTCAATCAAGCGGTATCAACCATTGAAATGGCCGATTCCATATCTACAGCCACGATGCGAGAAACACCTTGCTCCTGCATGGTCACACCAATCAATTGCTCGGCCATTTGCATGGTGATCTTGTTGTGCGAAATGAACAAGAACTGCGTCCCTTTGGACATGGTCGCCACCAATTTGGCAAAGCGTTCGGTATTCGAATCGTCCAAGGGTGCGTCCACTTCGTCGAGCAAACAAAATGGTGCAGGGTTGAGTTGGAAGATGGCAAAAACCAAGGCAATCGCGGTAAGGGCTTTCTCGCCACCCGAGAGCAAGTTGATGCTCTGGTTTTTCTTACCTGGAGGCTGAGCCATCACTTGCACTCCCGAATCCAAAATCTCTTCACCAGTCATCACCAAGCGGGCGTTGCCGCCGCCAAACAATTCGGGGAACATTTTTCCGAAATGCAGATTCACGCTATTGAAGGTTTCGTCCAATAACGCACGGGTTTCTGCATCAATCTTGCGAATGGCGTCTTCCAAGGTGGTCATCGCTTCGTTCAAGTCTGCGGACTGGGCATCTAGGAATGTCTTTCGCTCTGTGGCTGCAGTGAGTTCGTCTAAGGCGGCCATATTGACTGGGCCTAAGGCATTTATTTCGCGCTGGAAACGGTCAATCTCAGACTGCAACCCAGTCAATCGCACATTGTTTTCTGTAATAGAAAGTGCGATGGCTTCTAGATCAGCGGCGTTGTCTATTAAAAGCTGGTGGTATTGCTCGAAGCCTAAACGGGCGGCTTGTTCTTTGAGTTGTAAGTCGGTAATGCGTTGACGCATGGGGTCGAGTTCACGTTCTAACCGCAGACGGTGTTCATCGCTTGCGCGTAACTTGGCCGTTAGATCGTCGTATTCGCTGCGTTTGGCGCCTAGCGCTGTTTCGCGTTCAAGTTTTACATTGAGTGCGGCTTGCAAACCAGATTGAGCCGTGGCGTCAGACAAGCGGGCAAGATCTTCTTGCACTAACAGCTCTTCTTGCGCAATCGATGCTGACTGCTGCTGAGCTGTTTCAATGATGCGATTGAGCTCGGCTTCGCGCGTCGATAAGCTTCTTTTAGCAAAGTCGGCCTCTTGGGCTTGGCGCTCTAGTTCGCGTTGACGCTCTCGTGTTGCGTTGAAACTCTGCTGCGCTTGTATGACCGTTTCATCCAATTGGGCATGGCGCTCTTGCGAATCTGCCAATTGCATATCTAGCGCTTCAAAATCTTCTTGGGCTTGGACTCTGCGGTTATTGAGTTCTAACAACTGCGCGTCGACTTCGCCTAAATCTTGGCCAATTTGATCAACACGCGCACGCGTTTGCTCGGCAATTTGCGTCAAACGGAGTAATTCAACCTCTACCTCATGCACCCGTGCTTGGGCCGCAGTGGATTCCGTCCGCACGCTGACCAAGCTCTGCGAAGCCTCGCGATAGGCATGGTCAATTCGCGATAAGGCCTGACGTGCCTCTTCGCTGATCAGGGCTTGCGCTTTAAGACTCTTGTCTAAGTTTTCAATTTCTTGGGAACGGGCTAGAAGGCCTGCTTGCTCATTGTCTTGGGCATAAAAACTCACGCTATGGGCGGTTACGGCATGGCCTTGGGGAACATAAATAGTCTGCCCAGGTTTAAGTTGTTGGCGCTTGGTCAAGGCCTGCGCCAAATCGGCTGCGACAAAGCAACCTTGCAACCACTCACCCATCAGGGCTTTGTGGCCCGCGTCATTCAAACGCAGTAATTCTGAGAGGCGCTGTAAGTCGCCAGCCACGTTTTCGAGGGCTGCGTTTGCAGGTGCGAAAAAGGTGAGCTTGGTGGGTGGTGCATCTGCCGCAAAGCCGCTGACCATCTCTAACTTGCTGATTTCAAATGCTGAAAGCCGTTCGCGAAGAGCGGCTTCAAGTGCGTTTTCCCAGCCTGCCTGAATATGAATACGCTGCCACAAAGCCTGGAGTCCGTCCAATCCATGAGAGGCTAACCAGGGCTTTAGCTTGTCGTTCGTTTGAACTTTGGCCTGAAGGGCTTGCAGGGCTTGTAAACGGGCCGATAAATCGGCGTGCTTCGCTTGTTCTGCGTTGACGTTGTCTTGTGCGTTTTTTCGCGCCTCATCTAACTCTGGAACTTGTGCCTGCAAAGCTTCTAGTTGCGCCGTCTTTTGTTCGGCTGTGGCTTGCGCATCATTGCGTTGTGCTTTGAGCTGCTCGATCTTTTGTGGATCTGGTGCATTTAAAGATTGCTGGTCGCTGTTGAGACGCTCTTTGCGTGTCTCTAATTGTTTACTTTGTTCTTCAATATTGCGTTGGTCCGCCGCAAGCACTTGGATACGCTGCTGAATCTGTGAAACCGCATGACGTTGCTCGTTCGCACGCATTTGCGCTGCTTCTAAGGCAGTTTCTTGTTCTGGCAAGCTGACGTGTACTTGTTCGATTTGCTCAGACAAGGCGGCAGCTTGAATTTCAGCCTCTCCTAGTTTGTCTGACAGTTGCGAGATTTCTAGCGTAGCTTGCTCGCTTTGTTGTGTCCATTGCAGGATTTGCTCTTTCATCTGCACAAGCCTTGCCTGTGCGCGTTGACGACCTTCCACTACAAAACGAATTTCAGCTTCGAGCCGGCCAACTTCGGCGCTGGCCTCGTACAAAGCGCCTTGCGATTGGTTGACCTGATCGCCCGCGGCATAGTGCGCTTGGCGGATGGTTTCTAAATCGGCCTCAATATGACGCAAGTCGGCAATACGAGATTCCAATTCAGTGACAGATTTGTCAACTTGGTTCTTGATATTGGTTTGATCAACCTCAGCATCAGCGCGTTTCAAAAACCAAAGCTGCTGCTGTTTGAGGGTGACATCTGATTGCAAGGTATTGAAGCGTTGTGCAACTTCCGCCTGTTTTTCGAGCTTTTCGAGGTTGGCGGTGAGTTCGCGCAAGATATCTTCAACACGCGTCAAGTTCTCGCGGGTATCGCTGAGGCGGTTTTCGGTTTCACGGCGACGCTCTTTGTATTTGGAGACGCCTGCGGCCTCTTCCAAAAACAAACGGAGTTCTTCCGGTTTGGATTCAATGATGCGGCTGATCGTGCCCTGTCCAATGATGGCGTAGGCCCTTGGACCTAGGCCCGTACCCAAAAACACGTCTTGAACGTCGCGGCGGCGAACGGGCTGGTTGTTGATGTAATAGCTACTAGTTCCATCACGGGTCAAGACACGTTTAACTGCAATTTCAGTGAATTGGCTCCACTGACCACCCGCACGGTAATCGGAGTTATCGAAAACGAGCTCTACGCTAGAGCGGCTGGCAGCTTTGCGACTGGTTGTGCCGTTAAAAATAACGTCTTGCATGGAGTCGCCTCGCAACTCGCTGGCGCGACTTTCACCCAAAACCCAGCGCACAGCGTCCATGATGTTCGACTTGCCACAACCGTTGGGGCCGACCACACCAACCAATTGACCAGGTAAAAGAAAATTCGTGGGTTCTGCAAATGACTTAAAACCCGACAATTTGATTGAATTCAGACGCACCTAGAAACCTCTTTGAACTGGGTATGCATCATAAAGCGTTCAGACGGGCACGAACCTGTGATAGCAACAGCTCCAAATTGGGTACCAAGGTAGTAAATTGAGACTTTGTCAACTCAAAGGGCTGATTCCTAGATTTGGCATATAAATCGATTACCGAAGCTCCTAAGGATTCACCTGTGAACATGGGTAAAAAGCCTTTAAGTGCGTGAAGCGCATGCTCTGCTTTTTGCGTATTTCCGTGGGAAAAAGCGGCATCAAGAGTCAGTAGTTCCTGAGCCAAGCTGTGCTCAAAAGTGACTAAAAGTTGTTGCAACTGCTCAGGTTCATGGGCGAATTCTTTAGCGCGTGTTAAATCTAGCAGTAAAGACATGGGCGAGAGGTAAATTAAAGGGTTGAGGCTTAAGGATAATAGCAGTCATGAACCCTCTATTAAAAAGCCTTCAGCCCTACCCTTTTGAGCGTTTGAAGCAGCTTTTTTCCACGGTTACTCCTTCGGAAAAATATTCCCCCATCAGCCTGGGCATTGGTGAGCCAAGGCATGCCACGCCTCAACTGGTTTTGGATGCCCTCGCTACCTCTACTGAGGCATTAAGTTCCTATCCTGCGACAGCAGGCTTACCTGCCATGCGCCAATCCTGCGCCAATTGGGTGCAAAGGCGTTATGGCTTGACGCTAAATCCGAACACCCAAATCTTGCCGATCAACGGTTCTCGTGAAGCATTGTTTGCGTTTGCCCAAACCGTGGTTGATAGCGCGAAAGCTGGGGCGACTGTGGTGTGCCCAAATCCTTTCTATCAAATCTACGAGGGTGCAGCCTTGCTTGCAGGCGCACAAGCCTACTACGCGCCAAGTGACCCTGCTTTGAATTTCAATGTGGATTGGTCAAAAGTTCCAGAAAACGTCTGGAAAAACACGCAGCTACTCTTTGTTTGCTCACCTGGCAACCCAACTGGCTCGGTAATGCCCTTGGCAGACTGGAAAACATTGTTTGAATTGAGTGACCGTTATGGCTTTGTCATTGCGAGCGACGAGTGCTACAGCGAGATTTATTTTCGGGAAGAGCCCCCATTAGGGGGCTTAGAAGCCGCATTTAAATTAGGACGGACAGATTACAAAAACTTAGTCGCATTTACCAGTCTTTCCAAACGCAGCAATGTGCCTGGCATGCGAAGCGGCTTTGTGGCTGGGGATGTCACCCTTCTTAAACAGTTTTTGCTCTATCGCACCTACCACGGCAGCGCTATGAGTGGCATGGTGCAGGCGGCCAGCATAGCGGCCTGGAATGACGAAGCCCATGTTGTTGCCAATCGTGATATGTACCGTCAAAAGTTTGCGGCGGTTACCCCCCTGCTAGCGCAAGCGTTAGACGTTAAGTTGCCTGATGCAGGTTTTTACCTGTGGGCGACTGTCCCTGGGGGGGACGACCAAGCTTTCGCAAGAGATCTCCTAGCTCAATACAATGTGACAGTATTGCCGGGCAGCTTTTTAGCGCGTGAGTCTCACGGCTTCAATCCTGGTGCGGGGCGCATTCGCATGGCTTTGGTTGCGGAAACCCAAGAGTGCATGCAAGCCGCACAACGCATCGTTGAATTTGTTCAACACCAGTAATTCCTCTTTACTTTTCAAAAAGACCAACCATGACAGCACAACTTCAATCCATCATTGATACCGCTTGGGACAACCGCGCATCCATCAACGCTACTAACGCATCGCAAGAAGTTCGCGATGCCGTAGAACACGTTATTGCCGAAATGAACGCTGGACGTATGCGCGTAGCCACCCGCCAAGCGGTTGGCCAATGGACAACGCACCAGTGGATTAAAAAAGCGGTGTTGCTGTCCTTCCGTTTGAAAGACAACGAAGTTATCAAAGCCGGTGACTTGGGCTTCTATGACAAAGTCCCCACAAAATTCGCGCATTTGAGCGAAGAAGAAATGAAAGCGAGCGGCGTTCGCGTGGTTCCACCCGCTGTTGCACGCCGTGGCAGCTATATCGCCAAGGGCGCGATCCTCATGCCTAGTTACGTCAATATTGGGGCCTATGTCGACGAAGGCACCATGGTCGATACATGGGCCACTGTTGGTTCATGCGCACAAGTGGGTAAAAACGTCCATTTATCTGGCGGCGTTGGTCTAGGCGGTGTGCTCGAACCCGTGCAAGCCAACCCCACCATCATTGAAGACAACTGCTTTATTGGTGCCCGCTCCGAGGTTGTGGAAGGCGTGATTGTTGAAGAGAACTCTGTGATCTCTATGGGCGTTTATATTGGCCAAAGCACCAAAATCTATGACCGAGCAACTGGCGAAGTGACGTACGGTCGTATCCCCTCTGGCTCAGTTGTGGTCTCTGGTAATTTACCCAGCGCAGATGGCAAATACAGCTTGTATTGCGCGGTCATCGTCAAACGCGTTGACGCGCAGACCCGTGCCAAAACATCGTTGAACGACTTGTTGCGCGACTAAATTTTCGTTGTCCCCCATGTCCCGCACCCTTGCGCTTGCCGAACAACTGATTGCACGTCCTTCGGCAACGCCTGAGGATGCCGGTTGTTTGGATTTAATAGCTTCTCACCTTGCGCCCTTAGGTTTTGTGTGTGAACGCATCGATAGCGGGCCAGACGCATTTCGTGTCAGCAATTTGTGGGCAATCAAACGCAGCACGCATGCCAACGCAAAAACATTGGTATTTGCGGGTCACACGGACGTAGTCCCAACTGGCCCCATTGCCCACTGGCGTAGCGACCCTTTTACGCCAACGCACCGCGACGGTAAATTGTTTGGTCGCGGCAGCAGTGATATGAAAACCTCATTGGCTGCTATGGTGGTTTCTATTGAAGAATTTCTAGCGGTTCAGACTGAGCCCGCTTTGAACATTGCCGTACTTTTCACCAGTGACGAAGAAGGTCCTGCTGTGGATGGGACCGTCAAAGTTTGCGAAGCCCTGAAATCCCGTGGTGAAAAACTCGATTGGTGCATTGTGGGCGAACCCACATCGGTATCGCGTACGGGCGACATGATCAAAAACGGACGCCGTGGAACCATGAGCGGTAAGCTCACCATCAAAGGTATTCAAGGGCATATTGCCTATCCGCAGTTGGCGCTCAATCCCATTCATGCCTTTGCACCTGCCCTGGCTGAACTCGCGCAAAAAGTATGGGATGAGGGTAATGAATTTTTTCAGCCAACCTCTTGGCAGATTAGCAATATTCACGCGGGCACTGGTGCTAGCAATGTCATTCCAGGGGAGTGCATCGTAGATTTCAATTTCCGCTTTTCTACCGAATGCACAACCAATCAATTGCAACGCGGTGTAGAGGAAGTTTTAGAGCGTCACACACTGAACTACGCGATCACGTGGGTCATCGGAGGCTTGCCATTCCTTACTAAACCTGGCGATTTGGTACACGCTGTTCAAACCGCTATTGCAGATGAAACAGGCATAGAAACACAACTCTCGACAACGGGGGGGACCAGCGATGGCCGTTTTATTGCACAAATATGTCCGCAGGTCATTGAATTGGGGCCGCCCAACGCAACCATACATAAGATTGATGAACACATTGCTCTTGCAGATATTGAACCTCTCAAAAATATCTACCGACGCGTTTTAGAACGCTTACACAGCCTAGCCTCTGGCAACGAACAGCGCGTGCAATGACGTCACGCCAAAGACTGAGCGCATTAATCACTGACTGTGCCACCCAACTTGAGAACGCCCATGCCCATGCGGGCTTAAGTTTTGGGCACGGCACCAACAATGCGCAGGACGAAGCAGCTTGGTTGGTTTTATGGCAACTTGGTTTGCCCTTAGATACAGACTTTACCGACGACGAACAGGACGCATGGGTTGAAGCGGTCGACACCAGCAAGGTCCATCAATTGATTGCGCAGCGCATAGAGACGCGTAAGCCTGCAGCGTATTTGACACAAGAAGCATGGCTGGAAGGCGTTTCTTTTTATGTAGACGAACGCGTGATCGTTCCGCGATCTTTAATAGCGGAAGTCTTAGCCTCTGGAAGTATTGATCCCTGGTTATCGACAAACACCAAGCGGGTACTCGATATGTGCACGGGAAACGGTAGTTTGGGGATTCTTTCTGCCCTTGCCTATCCAGAAGTAGAGGTGATTGGCAGTGATATCAGCACTGAAGCTTTAGAGGTTGCCCAAATTAATATTGACCGCCATGGATTGCAAGAGCGTGTGAAATTGCTGCACTCAGATGGGTTTCAAAATATCCAAGATAAATTTGATCTTATTTTGTGTAACCCTCCCTATGTGAATAGCCAGAGCATGGCGATATTGCCAAAAGAATATGTCAGCGAACCCGCATTAGCCTTAGATGGCGGCCCCGATGGCATGCGCTTTATTTCTCAACTCTTGCATGATGCTCCCAATTACATGCGAGAAAACGCTGTTCTGGTTTTAGAAATAGGGAATGAACGCGATTTCTTCGAAGCTGCTTTTCCTAAACTCGACGTTGTTTGGTTAAGCACCAGTGCGGGCGATGACCAAGTTCTTTTGATGGCTCGACAGGCAATCATTCTTCACAACACCAACACATGATTACCTTAAAAAATATTGTTTTGCGCAGAAGTGCCAAGGTCTTACTCGATAACGCGTCTGTCACCATCAATCCATCTGAAAAAGTAGGTTTGGTCGGTCGCAATGGTGCGGGTAAGTCGACGCTTTTTGGACTTTTGAACGGCAGTTTGCAAGAAGACGCCGGCCAATATCACATACCAGCCCAGTGGCGCATGGGACAAGTAGCGCAGGACATGCCAGAGACAGACCAAAGTGCGACTGAATTCGTGATCGAAGGCGATACCGTTTTATGCGATGCCCGACTTGAAGTCGCCGCTGCCGAGGCCAGCGGCGATGGCGATCGTATGGGCCACGCCTACATGGCACTTTATGACGCCGGCGAGCACGACGCGCCCGCTCGTGCGCAATCCTTAATATTAGGTCTTGGATTTAAAACCACGGAACTAGACAACCCCGTCAACAGCTTTTCGGGCGGTTGGCGTATGCGCTTGCAATTGGCGCGGGCGTTGATGTGCCCTTCTGATTTACTCTTGTTAGACGAACCCACCAACCATTTGGATTTGGATGCACTTGTTTGGCTGGAAGCGTGGCTCAAGCGTTACGAAGGCACGATGGTGGTGATTAGCCATGACCGTGAGTTTTTAGATGCCGTCACCAATGTCACCTTGCACATTGATGCTGCCAAGCTGGTGAGGTACGGTGGCAATTACAGCAAGTTCGAGGATATGCGCGCCGAACAAATGGAATTGCAACAAAATGCTTTTGCCAAACAGCAAGACAAGATTGCGCATCTACAAAAATTTATTGCACGCTTTAAAGCCAAAGCCAGTAAAGCCAAACAAGCCCAAAGCCGCGTCAAGGCTTTGGACCGGATGGAAAAAATTGCGCCATTGCTAGCGGATGCAGACTTTAGCTTTGAGTTCAAAGAGCCTGCTAATTTGCCCAACCCTATGTTGTCCATGCAAGGCGTTTCATTTGGTTACCCGCCCTTGTCAGATGCACCAGAAGGCACTGCGCCCACTGTCATCGTACAAAACGTCAGCCGCTCTGTGTTGGCAGGTCAACGCATTGGTATTTTGGGCGCGAACGGCCAAGGCAAATCAACGGTTGTAAAGACGATTGCCCGCGATTTAGAGGCATTGGCTGGAGAAATAACGGAAGGAAAAGGCTTGAACATAGGCTACTTTGCACAGCAAGAACTTGATGTTTTGAAGCCTGCCGATACGCCCTTGCAGCACATGATTGATTTGGTAAAAAAACTTACCACGCAAGGAAAATTAGCAGGGCAAGCTACGCGCGAGCAAGATTTACGAAGTTATTTAGGCCAATTTAACTTCAGCGGGGACATGGTCAAACAAGCGGTTGGGAGCATGAGTGGTGGCGAGAAAGCCCGTTTAGTGTTGTGCATGATCGTTTGGCAACGCCCCAACCTCTTGCTGCTAGACGAACCCACCAACCACCTAGATTTAGCCACACGCGAAGCCTTGAGCATGGCCCTTAATGAGTTTGAAGGCACGGTTATGTTGGTGAGCCATGACCGCGCTTTACTTAGAGCGGTATGCGATGAGTTCTGGATGGTTTCGCGTGGTGGTATTGCACCGTTTGATGGTGACTTGGATGACTACCAGCGCTATTTGCTTGAAGAAAGTAAACGCCTCAGAGCCGAGGCAGTTGCTGCTGCAAACGCAACTCCCGCCGCACCTGCTAAACCCGCAGTCGACAACAGCCAAAATAACAAACAGGTACAAGAGAAGTTAAAACCTTTGAAAAAAGAGCTTGAAAAAGTAGAACCAAAGTTAGCTGCACTAGAGCAAGAAAAGGAATTAACGCTTCAAAAACTCCTAGAGCCGTTGGATCCGAAAGAGATTGCCAACACCTCTAAACGTTTAAAAATAATTGAACAAGAAATAGCAGTTCTTGAAGCGCGTTGGTTGGAGATTAACGAGGCGCTTGAGGCTATATAAATGAAAAAAGGGTTTGCATTAAGCAAACCCTTTTAAGTTTTAATGGTGGGACCAGCGGGGGTCGAACCCACGACAAACGGATTAAAAGTCCGCTGCTCTACCAACTGAGCTATGGTCCCGTCCCGCGATATAGCAATTTGCTACAGCGCGAAGCCTCAAATTATAGCGTAGAAATTTTATCCATCACCCACCCTGCTGCACATTGACCAAAAGTTGCGGTCACACTCACGACTGAACCATAACCGTGGCAGTTAAGTGAGCCATCTGTATCGCCTTCTATCTGACAACTCGCATCTGCAGGTGCAACAGATTCTTTGCTGTAGACACAGACAACGCCTATTTTTTTCTTATCGCGTGGCGCTTGGTGTTCGCGTCGTAATCGATAGCGCAATTGGGCCAGCAATGGGTCGTGCGTTGTGAGGGAAAGGTCTTCAATATCAACTTTGTGGGCAGCCCGTTTTCCACCTGCAGCGCCTACGGTGATGAATGGTGTTTTAGTTTGTATCGCCCAAGCAGCCATCGCCGTTTTTGCCTTGATTTGGTCGCAAGCATCAATGACGGCGTCAATCTTTGCATGCAAAATCTCTGGCCAATTTTCAGGGCTTACAAATTCATCCACACAGGCCACGACACAATGTGGATTGATATGTGCAATACGCTGCTGCATCGCCAGTACTTTGGACATACCCAGCGTGTCATCGAGTGCATGGATTTGGCGGTTGATATTAGATTCTGCTATGTGATCGAAATCGATCAATGTAAGTTTTCCTACGCCACTGCGGGCCAGGGCTTCAACAGCCCACGAGCCAACTCCGCCTATTCCCACAACCGCAATATGCGCATCTCTAATCTGCTTCGCACCCGACACGCCATATAAGCGTTCAAGACCACCGAAACGTCGCGCAGTAATGTCTTGATGATTCATCTAGAAGTGGTCTAGGACGTGCAAGGTTCAATAGAAGCAGCCTGCAGTTTTAAGGCGCAAATAGCGCCGAGCACAATCGATAAAACAGCAATAAAAGACATAAGACTTAAGGTAGACAAGCCACTTACACCTTGACCGAAAGTACAGCCCATGGCGGTAACACCGCCCACTCCCATAAGTACTCCGCCTAAAAGATGTCTGGCTAGATCTGCTACATCTGCAAAGCCTTCCCAACGAAATGAACGATTGAGGATGGCAGACGCACAAGCGCCTAGAACAACTCCCAATGCAGATACGATGCCTGCGGTCAAAACCTTGGAGGTATCGCTAAAAAATAGCAACCAATCAAGTAAGTAGGCTGCAGGCGCCACAAATGTCAGCGCCTCAATACGACCTGAATTTGTAGCAAGGTAAACAGACTCTAAGGTCTCGGGGTGCTCCTCAAGAAAACCCAGATGACCGCTGACCCACCACAATACGATGACTGATGCCCCCACACCGATTCCTGCAACAGCGTTTTCAAGTGTTCGGAAGTCTTTGCGCGAAAAAGCGATGACCAACAAAATTACCCCAATGACATATCCAGCGTAAATTGCTAGTTGTTGCGCATTACCACCCATAACCGACGAGAGCAATGAGCCAACATGTGAACCAGTCGGTATATCAAGTGCAACCCCGTCTAAGTATTTAGCGCGAACAACAGCTGTTAAACCTTTCAAGGTCGCAAACGCACTAATTCCCATCACCATAAAAACTACCAGCGATTTCAAGTTGCCGCCACCGATGCGAACTAAGGTTTTATTGCCACATCCTGATGCATTGACCATGCCGTAGCCAAACATGAGGCCACCCACAATCGCAGAAAGCCACATCAATCGGTTGCTGGCATAAAGTGTTTTGGCTGGATTGATAGCTGAAACATCACACAAAAAAGCAAAGCCCAGCATGGCGGTAGCACTGGCGAGTATCCATTGACGGGCGCGCGTCCAGTCTTCAAGGTGAACGATGTCTGACAGGGCGCCAAGGGTACAAAAATGTGTACGCTGAGAAATAGCGCCCAAAGCCAAGGAGACTAAAAAAAAGGCCCAGAGGACCTCTTGTGTGATGGTTTGTATATCGATCATTTCAATTTAGATAAACGCTCTTTGGCTGCTGCTGCTGCTGACTCTGATTGGGGATATTTTTTCATGAGATCTTCGAGTGTCTTGCGGGCTGATTTCAGATCTTTCATTTCTAGTTGGCAGTTGGCAACAGAAAGCATTGCGTCTGGTGCACGCACATGTTCAGGGTCTTTGGTCAGCAAATTGTTGAAGTTTTTAATGGCGTCTTTGTATTCACGGTTTGCATATTGCGCATTGCCCAACCAGAAAAGGCTTGTCACGCCATACCCACTTGTGGGATAGCGTTTGTTAAAGTCAATAAAGCCCTCACTCGCAACTGAAAATTCACCCTTACGAAAGGCTGCTAAAGCCGCTTCATAAAAACGTACTTCGGTTGGGTCAGCGAGGAACTCCACATTGTCCAATTTGACTTTTACCGGCTCAAACTTCTTGAGTCGCTCATCAACGCCTTGCGATAAGGCTTGCGCTGCTGCTTGCTGCTTGCGTAATTCTTGAGTTAACTCTTCTTTTTCGCCACGAACACGTTGTATCTCGTTACGCAGACTTTCGAACAGATTTTGTTGCTCAATTAAATTATTTTGAAACTGCTTGATGTCATCTGAATTTTTTTTAATTTCTTCAGATTGGGTTTCAATTTTTTTCCGTAAATCTAAAATGGCACGACGGGCTTCGTCATCTTCAAAGAGGCCGGCATGCGCGGCAGTGATGCAGCACAGAGCTATAAGTAAGCTGATTTTTTTCATCGGTAAGTAATCTCAGCGCGACGGTTTTTGGAGAACGCTGCCTCATCATTACCAGTTGTTGCAGGCTTTTCTTTGCCGTAGCTGACGGCTTCCATTTGTCCGTCAGCTACACCTAGGGCATTGAGAGCGCGACGGACAGCTTCTGCACGTTTTTGGCCCAAAGCCAGGTTGTATTCACTTCCGCCTCGCTCATCGGTATGGCCTTCAAGATTGGCACGGCGTGTACTATCTGCTTTGATAAAGCGCGCATGCGCTTCTAAAACCGACTGGAATTCAGGTTTAACGGTGAAGCTGTCGTAGTCAAAGTAAACCACGTTGGATACGCCCGCAGGTCCAGGTTTGATGCCATTCAAGCTGCCAATTCCACGTGCATCTAGTGATGAAACCGCGGACGCAGCGGTATTGGGGTTAGCGCCTGACCGATCTTCCACCGGAACATCATTGAGTTTGACGTTAGAAGTACAGCCCGAAAAAATCGCTACGAACAACAAAAGAGATAAAAGTTTTTTCATAAAAGTATTCGCTTAATTGAGTGAGAGATTATGGCTGTGCCTTAGAAAAAGGCCCCCAGTTGGGTTCACGCAGATCACCACCCTGTCCTGCAAGCCTGGCTTTGATACGCCCATCGAGGGTGGTTGTCATCAAGGCCTCACGGCCTTCTTGTCGGGTGGCAAAAACAATCAAACGGCTGTTAGGCGCAAAGCTAGGGCGCTCGTCTGCGATAGTGTCTGTGATGGCACTTGAATTACCACTCGCAATATCCATTACGTGCAATTTGTAAGCATTGCCTATGCGAGAGATATAGGCCATCCAACGTCCATCTGGACTCAATGCGGGCGAGATGTTGTAGTTTCCAGTGAAGGTGACGCGGTTGGCTGGGCCTCCCATGGCAGGCATTCTGTAGATCTGCGGCGAACCGCCACGATCGCTCACAAAATAAATAGCCGTTCCATCTGGAGAGAATACGGTCTCGGTATCAATGGCAACGGACTGGGTTAAGCGCCTTGGTTCGCCACCTTGTGAGTCCAGCAAAAACAATTGGGACCCACCATCACGACTTAAAGTCACGGCCACCGTGCGCCCATCAGGCGACCATGAAGGCGCACTATTAGAGCCTTTGAAATTGGCGAGGACTCGCCTTTTGCCAGATGCAACGTCATGGACGTACACCACCGGCTTACGCGACTCAAAGGAGACATAGGCTAACTGTGTTGCATTGGGCGCCCAACTGGGAGAAATAATGGGCTCTGGACTGGCCAGCGCAGACTGAGCGTTTTCGCCGTCGGAGTCAGCCACCCAAAGGTTATATCTGCCTGCACTGGATTTTGTAACGTAAGCAATCCGTGTAGAAAAAACACCCCGATCACCGGTGAGTTTGAGATAGATGAGGTCAGAAATTTGGTGCGAAGCCAAACGCAAGTCTGCAGCCACCACCAAATAACTCATCGCACCAAGGTCTTGATTGCGAACAACATCCCATAAACGAATGCGCACGTCAAAGCGACCATCCGATAAACGGCTGATGCTGCCAGTAAGAACGGCATCGGCTCCTTTTTGACGCAAGTCAGTCACATCAGGACGTTCGGTCTCATCTATCACTTTGCCAGAAGGCAATGCTTTGAATTGCCCACTGCGCTCCAGATCAGCTTGCACAATAGCGCTAATTTTTTGCGGCACACCTTCTTCGCCACGCAAAGGAGCAATAGCAATGGGGACTTGTGTCAGTCCTACACCGGAGACTTCAACTCTGAATTGGGCATGGCTGAACTGGGCCAAGAGCAAAAGAGCAAATCCACTCAGAAGTTGTAAAAAAAAGCGCTGTTTTAGCATGGTGTTTCTTATTAGGAACAATCCCTGCATTTTAAGGGACGAAGCATCGATAATCTAGCCATTCGTGATTACCCGCACCACCATGCCCCAGACTGCTTCTATTGTTAAACGCCTTGAGCGCGCAAGGCACTATTTTTCAAAGCCCGCGTTGGCCTGGGTAGCAAGTATTGTGTCGGTGGTAATCATTTCCCTTACCGAGCCACTCGTTCCTGCATTGCTCAAGCCACTGCTAGACCAAGGATTTCAAAAGGGTAACTTGCAGCTGTGGTCGATACCCCTGGCCTTGATGGGATTGTTTGCGGTGCGAGGTCTTTGTGCTTTCATAGGCCAAGTCGCTTTAGCCAGGGTTGCAAATCGAGGCTTATTCACATTGCGTTTAGAAATGTTTCAGCGACTTTTAGATGCGCACCCTTCTCTATTCAGAAATCAGACTTCAAGTGCTTTAGGAAATACCTTGGTCTACGAAGTGCAAGTAGGTGCCAATTTGCTTGTCAACGCGCTTTTAAGTTTGAGCAGAGACACGATGACGCTGATTGCCCTGATTGGCTATTTGTTATTTTTGAATTGGAAACTCAGCCTTATTGTGGCTTTTCTGTTTCCGGCAGTCGCTTGGTTAATGAAAGTCATCACCAAACGCTTGTATGGCCTTACAAAAAGCAACCAGCAAGCGACCGATGCACTGGCCTATGTGGTGGAAGAAAATGCATTGGCATTTAGAGAGGTGCGTTTGCATGGTGCGCAAAAATCACAACTGCAACGGTTCGAGCACTTAGGTAAATTGATGGACCGTATCGCCATGAAATCTACCGTCGCGGGCTCTTCCCTAACACCTTTGACGCAATTAATGGCTGCGGCAGCTCTGTCTGCCGTTATCAGCGTCGCGCTTTATCAGAGCGACCAAAACGGAACTACCGTGGGCGAGTTTGTAGCATTTGTAACCGCTATGTTGATGTTGGTAGCGCCTATCAAGCATCTGTCGGAAGTTGCCAGTCCGTTAACACGTGGCCTTGCAGCATTGGAGCGCGGACTCGATTTGATTGAAACCACCCGAATCGAAGGAACAGGGAGTTTCACAAAACAGCGTGCATCAGGCCATATTCGCTTAGACAATGTTGTGGTGCAGTTTGATAGCGATAGCCCTGCTGCCTTAAACCATGTCGATCTAGTCATTCAACCAGGCGAGTCTGTCGCATTGGTCGGGGCCTCTGGCGCAGGAAAGACAACATTAGTCAATCTACTGCCTCGTTTTATAGATATTTCATCCGGCCATATTTATGTAGATGACGTGAATATTCGCGATTGGAATATCGCCTCTTTGCGGTCGCAGTTTGCTATGGTGAGTCAGCAAGTCGTGGTGCTAAACGACACGCTGGCAAATAACGTAGCGTTGGGTCTACCCATGGACCTAGCGCGTGTGACGCAGTGTTTGCAAGATGCCAACCTTGGCGCCTATGTCGCGGGATTGGGCGAAGGCATTCATACCACTGTGGGTCATAACGCATCACAACTCTCGGGCGGGCAACGGCAACGCCTGGCGATTGCCAGAGCCTTCTTCAAAGATGCGCCAATTTTGATTTTGGATGAAGCCACCTCTGCGCTTGACAATGAATCAGAGCGCGCCGTGCAAGAAGCCATGGTGCGACTACAAAAAGGACGCACTACATTGTTGATCGCGCACCGTTTGTCCACCATTGAGCATGCAGACCGCATCGTGGTGATGGCTAACGGCAAAATTATTGAGATGGGGACGCACCAAGAATTGTTGCAGCTTGCTGGGGCTTATTCGGCTCTTTTTAAGATTGGCAAATTAGAGCCTATCCGCCAATAACTGCGCAACATCGAAAGCCTTAAACACTAAAATTTTTTACGCAAGCAAGTTATCTGCAAGTAACTCGTGCATAGCTTGCGTAAGTTGACCATCAGACGGGTGTACCAAGCATTTGCACCAATCGTAACGGTGGTAAGCGGCAGGTTCGTCGTACATAAACCAAGCAATGGTTGGTTTTTTTAATGCGACTGACATGTGATAGGGGCCAGAATCCGACGAAATAAACACATCACACAGTGAGATCAGCCCCGTAAGTTCGCTTAAAGTAGTTTTTCCAGCGCAATCAATAAATTCCACAGCATCTGTGGGTGTTCCATAGGCATCAATGAATGCCTGATTGATTGATTTTTCAAAAGGTGCCCCAGCTAACAAGCAAACAACAGGACCGCCTTCAGAGGCTATTGCATGCAGTGCGCTTGCCACTCGATCAATAGGGGGTCTTCTTGGGTATGCGTCTGCTGTTCCGCAACCGATATTGAGACCTATCACACGTCTCCCTGGAACAATCTGTTTTTTTAATTTGTCTGCATAGGCCATTGCGTCTTTTGTAACTTGCAACTCAATAGGCGTTTTGTTTCTATGCAACCCAAGAGCAGCAAGCACTACAAAATCACGTTCGGTGTAATCCATGGGAATTTGTAGGCCTTGCACCCGAACATAGTCCTTGACGCTTGGCGCGCTGATGTCATAGAAGAGTCCACGTCCCCAAAACTGTGCGATTCCAACACTCTTAGCGCCAACCGAATTAGCCGTCCAACGGCTCACCAAACTGGTACGAATGCCCGAAGCTTCGAAGTCTATGACTAAGTCTGGTTGTATGTGATGGCTTAAAGCGGTAACTTGTTCTTTGATCTTGTCCAGCGGTACGCGCTTGGCGTCTAGGTCTGTAGGCGTGCCTTCTCGAATAGTGATAAAAGTAGCGCTTGCAAGCAAATGGTGCTGGCGAATAAAGTCTTCGGTTGGATAACCAGCATGTTTACTTAGGAAAAGTAAATGCAACTCTGCTTGGGGCCATTTGTTTTTCAGAACACGCCAAGCTGCTGAACTACGCAGCACATCCCCTACCCCCATGCTGTGGGACTTGACCATGAGTATGCGTCGGTAGGTCATGTCTTCAACCCAACAACGTCGTAATAAAGTGCTTCTTGGGCCAGCGCTAATTGCTTCCAACTTTGTCTGCTAGCCCATGTACGTGCTTGTTGACCCATCGTAGGGTGCATAGGAGATGCAAGCGATTTCACGATCGCATGCTCTAGCGCTTTGGCATCGAGAGGGTCCTGCAATATCCAAGCATTTTCCAAGTGGGTTAATTCTGCAGAAATTCCGCAATACTGAGCAGAACTGACAATTGCAGGCACAGCGTGCGACATGGCTTCAAGCACCACCATACCAAAAGTATCTTCTAGCGTGGGATGCACCAGTAGGTCAGCCACAGTGTAGGCACGCGCCATATCTTCCAAAACGCCTTTGAAATAGATGCGATCTTCAAGCCCAAGCGCGGCAACTTGAGAACGCCATGTATTTTCAGGCGACGCCAACCCCACGATCACCAAGAAAATATCTTTGGGCAATCGGGCTAAGGCCTCTAGCAAAGTAGGCAAGCCTTTCTTGGCGGCGTTATTTCCGACCCAAAGCAAGCATTTGCCTTGCAAGGGCAAACTCCAATCTAGACGTACCTGCATTTTTTCATGGCTTGTATGCTCATACGTGGAATCTATGCCGGGAGGTATTAGGCGAATATTCTGATGGGGATGGTGTAGTTCAATGTTGAGTACGGTCCTCACTGGCTCTGATACGGCAATTAAGAATCTGCCTTGTTGGTGCCGCATCCGCATTTTTTCTAAAAACCAGTAGGTTAATAAGCGTGGGCTGATCGCCAATTGCAAGTATTTTAAAAACAGCCCCAGTCCGTGGCGATTGACAAACCACATATAGCTAAAAGGTAAAACATGAATAGTTTGCACATCGCCATGCCAAGTGTTTTCGTGTGAATGCACGACATCAAAACCTTTGCGTGTGTGCCACCATGTATAGGCTGCAAATGCCATCTGATTTATCCAACGCGGCCGCCTGCAAAAAAGCGGAACTTGATGAAAAACAATTTGAGGGTATTGCGTGCGAATGTCTTGCGCAAATACGTGGATTTCGTGGTGAAGCGCCAGATGTTTCACCAAGCTCGCGCAATATCTCTCGGCCCCACCAGCTGATGTTGAAAAAATTCGCGCCAATACGGCGACACGTAGACGTTTTTTTAGTGGAAAGTGAGCAACGGTCATGCGCTACGGTATCGGTCTTCGTAAGACGTCAAGATTTTGAGCAAAAACTGAGGCAATGACGTTGACCGCACCACAGGTATGCGTCGTAATTCAAATACGCTGTCTGCGTTATGAACTTTTCCACGTGCAGTAGTTGTTGCCGCCAAATATCCTGAAGCTTTGACGATGTCTACATGTTCTGGTGCATATCGACCATAGGGGTAACAAAATTGCTGGACATCTGTATTCAAGAGTTGCGACAGCGCAATGCGGCTGTTGTGAATTTCAGATTGGCTGTTGGGGGTATCCGTGGTGGTGAGATCGACATGGTGCTGGGTATGCGAGCCTATTTCTTGCCCGCTATCGAGCCACTGCTTTAATTGAAAAATATCCATTAAAGGCGCCGAAGCGATGCCTAGTGCGTGATCCCAGGAATTGGTTTTTCCAAGCAACTCACTCACCACATAACAGGTTGATGAAAAATTGAACTTCTTTAAAACATCTGCAGCATTGTCTAAATTATTAACATAGCCATCATCGAAAGTAATCCCAACGACTTTGCCACTTTTTTCACCTGTTAAATATGGCATCAAGGCCGTCATGCTCAGGCCTTGGTAGCCAAGTAAAGACAAGGTCTGCATTTGCAAAGCAAAAGCAGATGGCGAAACATACAAACTTCGCATAGGCGAACCACTTGCTGGAGCTTGCGCAATCTGGTGGTAAGTGAGTATGGGAATCGGTCGCATGCTTAAAGCAACACAATGTCGTATTGTTCTTGGGCCATGGCACCCTCGCTTTTGAGTGAAATAGGTTTGCCAATAAAGTCACTCAAACCTGCGAGATGTTGGCTTTCTTCATCTAGAAAAATATCTATCACAGCAGGAGCCGCCACCACCCTAAATTCTCTTGGGTTAAATTGACGTGCCTCACGCAGAATTTCGCGCAAGATGTCATAGCAGACCGTACGCGCAGTTTTCACTATCCCCTTGCCTTCACAGACCACACAAGGCTCGCACAGCATATGCGCCAAAGATTCACGTGTGCGTTTGCGGGTCATCTCCACCAGCCCTAGCGCGGAATAGCCGCTGACCTGCGTCTTGACGCGGTCTCTAGAGAGTTGTTTACGAAATTCATCCAACACCGACTCTCGGTGGTCTTCTCGCACCATATCGATGAAATCTGCAATCACGATGCCACCTAGATTGCGTAGGCGCAATTGTCTAGCGATGGCTCCGGCAGCTTCTAAATTCGTTTTGAAAATCGTGTCGTCAAAATTACGCGCACCTACAAAACCGCCGGTATTCACATCCACCGTGGTCAGGGCTTCTGTTTGGTCAACTATGAGATAGCCGCCAGACTTAAGGTCAACGCGTCGGCCTAAGGCCTTGGCAATCTCTTCGTCGATATTGAAAAGATCAAATATCGGTCTTTCGCCTTTGTAGAGCTGTAACTTGCTGACAGAAGCCGGCATAAATTGGGACCCAAAGGCATGGAGCAAGGCGAATTGCTCACTCGAGTCAATGCGAATCGTCTGGGTTTCCTCGTTTACCAAGTCACGTAATACGCGTTGCAACAAATTAAGGTCTTGCCTAAGCAACGATGGCGGTGGTAATCGCAATGCAGATTCTTTGATTTGCGCCCACATTTTGCGCAAGTAACGGATATCTTCACTTAGCTCAGTGTCACTGGCATCTTCACCGTTGGTGCGCAAAATAAAGCCACCGGAATCGCCTTGGTTGGAATTGTCTGTCGCTAATTTCTGCAACCTTGCGCGCAGAGATTCACGTTGTTCCAAAGGAATTTTCTGTGACACACCAATATGTTGGTCCTGCGGTAGAAACACCAACAAACGGCCTGCAATGCTGATTTGCGAGGACAAACGCGCGCCCTTGGTGCCAATCGGGTCCTTGATGACTTGCACCATCAATGACTGGCCTTCAAACACTTGTTTTTCAATTGGCAAGCTCGGTGCAGGATTGGTCTGATCAGATTCTGTGTGACGCGCTGCTACGCTGCTCATCAAATCAGCCACGTGCAAGAAAGCGGCCCTTTCTAAGCCAATATCAATAAAGGCAGATTGCATGCCGGGCAAAACACGGGCGACCTTACCAAGATAGACATTCCCCACCAAACCACGTTCTAGCGTACGCTCCACATGTATTTCTTGGAGTGCGCCAGTCTCAACAACCGCCACGCGTGTTTCTTGCGGTGACCAATTGATCAATATGTCTTGTTGCATGGTGAAGATGGCGGGGGTTAGATAGTCAACCCGAATTCTCGCAATAAATGCGCCGTCTCAAACACAGGCAAACCCATGATTCCTGAGTAGTTTCCGCTGATGTGTGAAATAAACGCTGCAGCCTTACCTTGAATCGCGTAGGAGCCAGCTTTGCCCATGGGCTCTTGGCTGGCCACATAGCGGTCGATCTCTTGTTTGGACAAGTCAGCAAATCGTACCTGTGAGATGCTCAATGCATGGCATTGTTTGCGTGAGGTACCGATTGAAACTGCAGTCAGCACGCGGTGTGTTTTGCCGCTCAATTGCCGCAGCATCTCTTTGGCATGGACAGTGGTATCGGGTTTTCCATATATGGTGTTGCCCAAGGCAACCGTAGTGTCTGAACACAAAACCGGTGCTAACGGTAAACCTCTGTTCTTCAATCGTTGCAGTGCTGCTTCTAGTTTTAAAGATGTGACACGTTGTACATAGGCACGCGGGTTTTCATTGGGACGAGCAAGTTCAAGCGCCTCTGTGTCTTCACCAGCCTCTGGCAATAACAATTCAAAGTTAACACCCAATTGCTCCAGCAATTGCTTACGGCGCGGACTTTGTGAGGCTAAATAAATAAAACGGTAACGTGGCATGGCGTTTTATTCGCGGTGGTAAGGATGGTTGGTATGTAGCGACCAAGCTCGGTACAACTGCTCTACCAATAGAACGCGCACCATCGCGTGCGGCAGTGTCAGGTCTGACAAACGCAAGCGCTCATGCGCAGCTTGTTTGAAAGCGGGGTCTAGTCCATCGGGCCCGCCAATAACAAATGCAACGTCATGGGCATCCAATTGCCATTGAGCGAGTTTGCTGGCCAAAACTGCAGTGGTCACAGCAGTTCCGCGTTCATCTAATGCCACTATGCGAGCGCCTTTAGGAATCGCGGCTTGGATGCGCTCTTTTTCCGCCGCGTAAATGGTCTCTATGGTTTTGCTGGCACGCGGTTCAGTTTTAACGGCTTTGAGTTCAACCCGCATCTCTGGGGGAAAGCGCTTTGCATAATCGTCCCAAGCGATTTGGGCCCAAGCTGGAACGCGCTGACCCACTGCAACGACCCATAGCTTCATTTCTGACGGGAAACGGTCTTTTTAGCGGGAGCTTTTTTAGCGCTGGTTTTGGTTGCAGTGGCTTTAGGTGTAGATTTTTTTGCAGGGGCTTTGTCTACACTTTTACCCGTCTTTTTGGCAATCGGACTGTTTGATTTTGCCGCGGATCTTGTTGACTTAGTGGTTTTCTTCGTTGCTGCTTTGGGCGATTTGCTTGGAGCTTTCACGGCAGCGGCCTTAGGTGCGGCAGGTTTAGCCGCACCCAATTTAGACCGAACAGGTTTTTCGCCCCAAATTTCTTCTAAGTTGTAGTACTGTCGAATCGTGGGCTGCATGATGTGCACAACCACAGCGCCGCAATCGACGATGATCCATTCGCCGTTATCTTCCCCCTCAATACGGGGCTTAGGAAAACCGGCCTCACGCACCTTATCTCGCACGCTGGCAGCCAAGGCTTTGGTCTGGCGATTGGAAGTACCACTGGTGATGATGACCCGCTCGAAAAGCGAGGAGATGTGCTCTGTATCAAACACTACAAGGTCTTGGGCTTTGACGTCTTCCAAAGAATCTACCACTGCGCGTTGTAGTTTCTGGACATCTTTTTTGGCTGCTGTTTCGTTCATCGGTCGTTTTTATAAAGGCTATGTTGTTGGATGTATTCGCATACACCCGTGGGCAATGCGCTAGGAAATGTGTCGGATTGCGCAAGTTGCAATCGAATATCTGTCGCGCTTATCGCTAAGTTGGGCATTTCCAATCGAATTGCACCACTAGGTAGCCCATTGTGCCACTGCGCGTGGTCGACAGCATGAACAGCGTTTTTGTCTTCAGGCCGAAAGGCAACGACCAAGGTGACGCGGTTCAATATGTCTTTCCAGCGATGCCAAGTAGTAAAGCTCTTTGCCTGATCTCCACCAATACATAAAAAGAGTTTTGCATGGGGGAAGTCTTGGGCAATTTCCCTTAAGGTATCAAAGGTGTAGGTCGGGCCGTGGCGATCAATCTCTCGGGAATCTACTGCGACTTTGGGCATGTCAGCAAAAGCCAAACGGGTCATGGCTAAGCGGTGCGGCGCTAAGGTCAGATGTCTAGTTTTGTGCCAAGCATCGCCTGTAGGAATCACCAACAATCGGTCTAACTGCATTTGATCGATGGCACATGAGGCTAAGGTGGTATGCGCCTTATGGGGTGGATCAAAAGACCCACCGAATATGCCTAAACGCCCAATTGCATCATGGTCACTCATGGTGTGTGGGTTGAACCAAGCGCGGAGGCGGATTGGATGGGTTGAATTGGCGCCGCTTGGTGGATGTGGAACCCTTTCACGCCTTCGAAAGCTTTTGCAAGTTCAGCGTAGTCCGCAATTTCGTTTCCAGTCAAACGCAGGCAACGCGAAAAATCCACCGTTTTTTGACCGTAATCTATTCGCACAGCGCACAAGGGGACATCGGCTTGCAAGGCGACTTGGTAGAAGCCACTGCGCCAACCTTGGGTGAATTTACGCGTACCTTCAGGTGAAAGCGCTAGCCAAAGGTAGGTCCCCTCTTGCTTTGCTTTCGCAAAGAGCGCCAACATATCGCCGACAACGCCGTTCTTAGAAGACCTATCAATAGCAATACCACCAAGTTTCCTCAACCATGGACTAAACAAGGGGTAATCAAACAAACTTTTCTTGGCAAGAAATTGGATTTGTAAGCCGGTGGCCCACTTCACCAAGACCATCACGATGAAGTCCCAATTGCTGGTGTGCGGGTAGCCAATGATGACGCCTTGCTGGCTAGGTAATCCTAAAAAGACGTACTGCCAACCGAAGATGTGCAATAGCCTGCGTGCAAAAGCACTTCCCTTGGGTTGAACGGGAAATTTATCGCTGGATGGCACGGTAACCAATGTCACGCCTAAATTGCATGCCATCAAATTGAATGTGGTCTAGCGCTTCGTATGCCTTTTGCTGGGCTAACTTCAAAGTGCCACCCAATGCGCATACACACAAGACACGACCACCCGACGTCACGACATGTGCGCCATCCATTTTGGTTGCCGCATGAAACACCATGGCATCTTCAGTGTCCGCAGGTAAACCTGAAATCACGTCACCCGAACGCGAAGATACGGGATAGCCGTTTGACGCCATCACCACACCAACTGCGCTTTGCCTATCCCATTGCAGTTCGATATCTTGCAAAGGGACTGTGGCATGTGCTTCAGTGGCTGCCATCAAGACATCGACCAAATCTGATTTCAAACGCATCATGATGGGCTGGGTCTCAGGGTCACCCATCCGGCAATTAAATTCCAGGGTTTTGACATGCCCCGCTTTATCGATCATCAAGCCAGCGTACAAAAAGCCTGTGAAAGGAATACCGTCTTGCTCCATGCCTTTGATCGTCGGCATGATGATCTCGCGCATCACCCGCGAATGGACTTGCGGTGTCACAACAGGTGCTGGTGAATAAGCGCCCATTCCGCCCGTATTGGGGCCAAGGTCTGCATCTTGTAATCGCTTATGGTCTTGGCTGGTGGCGAGGGGCAAAACCGTTTTGCCATCGCACATGACGATAAAGCTGGCTTCTTCGCCGTCCAGAAACTCTTCAATCACCACGCGCGCACCACCCGCGTTGTGGCTTACGCCTAATTTGTTGTCTAACAACATGAAGTCAACTGCTTCGTGCGCCTCTTGCAGCGTCATCGCTACTACAACACCTTTGCCAGCGGCCAGACCATCGGCCTTGACAACGATAGGTGCGCCCTTGGCATCGATGTATTGGTGCGCTGCGTCAGCGTTCGTGAAGGTTTCGAACGCGGCGGTAGGTATGCCATGGCGCTGCATAAAGGCTTTGCTAAAAGCCTTGGAACTTTCTAGCTGCGCAGCGGCTTGGGTAGGGCCAAAAATTCGCAAGCCTTTATCGCGAAAAACATCCACAACGCCAGCTGCTAACGGAGCTTCTGGACCGACTACGGTGAGGCCAATGTTTTTTTCAATAGCGAAGGCACAAAGTTGATCCACATCAGTGATAGGGACATTTTGCAGGCGCTTGTCTCTTGCGGTTCCCGCATTGCCAGGCGCCACATAAATAGCTTGCACTTTATGCGACTGGGCTAACTTCCAAGCCAAGGCATGTTCGCGACCACCGCCGCCAATCACCAAAATATTCATAGCGCAGCGTTGTGATAAATCTCTTGCACGTCGTCTAAGTCTTCCAAGACATCCAAGATTTTTTGCATTTTGACGGCGTCATCGCCTTCGATCTCAATGGTGTTTTCAGGACGGAAGGTGACCTCGGCGAGTTCAGCGGTTAATCCAGCTGCGCTGAGCGCATTTTTGACTTGTTCAAATGCTGCAGGCGGGGTGAGGACTTCGATCGCACCGTCGTCTCCGGTGATCACATCGTCCGCTCCGTTATCAAGCGCCACTTCCATGATCTTGTCTTCGTCACTACCGGGGGCGAATATCAATTGACCGCAGTGTTTGAATTGGAAAGACACGCTTCCCTCTGTGCCCATATTTCCGCCGTGCTTGCTCAATGCATGGCGAACTTCAGCCAC
>CANBZB010000004.1 GCA_947373745.1 Burkholderiales bacterium
GCCCAGGCCAATACGTTTTCTGCCGATTCATCTTGCGCTGTCCATGACTGCGTGATGCGCTGCGCATCGCGGGTCAGCGTACCTGTCTTGTCAAAAATCAAGGTATCGACTTCAGCCAATGCCTCTAAGGCTTGCAAGTGACGCACCAATACGCCCTGTCGCGCTAGCGTGCCAGATGCTGCCAACATCGCGGCAGGTGTAGCCAGTGACAAAGCGCAAGGACATGTGACGATCAACACCGATACCGCCACCATCAAGGCTTGGCTGGGACTGGTTTGCCACCACCATGCCGCAGCACCCAAAGCCAAGACCAAAACACCCAACAAAAACGGTTTGGCCATTCGGTCTGCAAGTTGGGCCAAACGGGGTTTTTGGATAGAGGCGCTTTGCATCAACTCGACAATTTGCGCGAACTGGGTGTCTTCACCGACTTTCGCAACACGCACGACCACAGGCGCACTTAAATTAAAACTGCCAGCAACCACTAAGTCACCCTTGGCGCGGGCTTGCGGATGTGACTCACCCGTCAATAGCGCTTCATCGGTCAAGGTATCGCCTTGCACGATCACACCATCCGCCGCAAAACCCTCCCCCACATTGACACGGATCAAGTCGCCCACTTGCAAGCGTGACACAGTGACGCGTTCGAACTGACCGTCAGCCTTTTGGCGCTCAACGCTGTCTGGCAATCGGTTCATCACTGCCTCTAAGGCGCCAGCGGTTTTGTCGCGCATGCGCAATTCCAACCAACGGCCGGTGAGCAAGAAAAATACAAACATGCTCAGCGAGTCGAAATACACCTCCGAGCCCCAAACACCTTTGGGGTCAAAAGTGGCCGCCGAGCTCACCAAGAAAGTAATGCCCATGCCAATAGCAACAGGCAAGTCCATGCTGATTTCACGCCGACGAATATCACGCCATGCGTTAGCAAAGAATGGCCCGCAAGAGAAAAGTAATACGGGCAACGTAATGACCCACGCGGCCCAACGCAGTAAGTTCACCATCTCGGGAGTGATGTCACCGTCACCCGCGATGTAACTGGGATAGGCATACATCATTAGCTGCATCATGCAAAAGCCCGCAACTAGCCATCGCCACAGTGCCATTCGCATTTCTTTTTTACGGATCTGCCGTAACGATGTGTCCAGTGCAGGCACAGCGCTATACCCCGCGTCGACCAAAGCGCCAATCCACTTAGAAGGCGCTACCTTGCTGGCAGACCACACTACTTTGGCGCGGTGGGTCGTGGCGCTGACCTCGGCCGACTTCACGCCTTCAACCGACATCAGGGCTTTTTCGACCGTATAGGCGCAAGCTGCGCAGTGCATGCCTTGCACCACCACATGGGAGACCCAATCGTCATCGGCCTTGTTTTTGTCACCACCGCTAGCGGGTTGCCCAAAACGCGCCCATTCTTGGCGGTCGTCGAGGACGGCGAGGGTGTTTTTAATAGTCATAGTCGGCAAGCTTAACGATCTGATCTTGTAGGCATTTGATGTGTATCAATAAGTTTTCTGAATATTCCACTAAGCTTGACCCACACAACACAAGGAGCGCAACGATGTATAAAAAAATCTTGGTAGCCACAGATGGCTCGACTCTCTCTAAAAAAGCGATTACCAGTGCCATCGCACTTGCTGAGATCCATGGCGCTAGCCTGATTGCCATCAAAGTGATCCCCCGCTTTACCCAAACTTATTTCGAAGGCTCCATCCCTGTGAACATGGGCGAAGTCGACAAGATTGAAAAATCTTGGGCAGACCATGCGCACAAGCAATTGGACAAAGTTGCCAAAGATGCCAAAACCAAACAAGTCGCTTGCAAAACCGTTGTCGTCAAGTCTGACAGCGTGTCCGATGCTTTGGTCGCCTCCGCCAAGAAAAACAAGGTTGACTTGATCGTCATGGCCTCCCATGGCCGCAAAGGCATCAAGCGTTTGTTGCTAGGCAGCGAAACCCAGCAAGTGCTGACGCACACCACAATTCCTGTCTTAGTGGTGCGCTAAGTTCAGACGTGCCCTCGCCTCTTCGTATTCACGCTGGAGGCGAGCGACCAAATCGGCTGTGGGCACCACAGCCTTGACGGCCCCAATGCCTTGGCCGCAGCCCCAAATGTCTTTCCACGCTTTCTTGGCGTCACCGCCAAAATTCATTTTGGAAGCATCGCTCTCAGGCAAGTTCTCAGGGTCTAAGCCCGCATTGCGAATCGAGGGTGCCAAGTAATTACCGTGCACCCCTGTGAAAAGGTTGCTGTAGACGATGTCGTCCGAAGACGCTTCTACGATGGCCTGCTTGTATTCTTCGGCGGCACGGGCTTCTTCGGTAGCAATAAACGCGGAACCGATATAGGCAAAGTCGGCACCCATGGCTTGGGCGGCAAGAATGGCGCCGCCGTTGGCTATCGCGCCACTCAAGGCAATCGGGCCGTCAAACCATTCACGGATTTCTTGGATCAAGGCAAACGGGCTTTTGACCCCTGCGTGTCCGCCAGCGCCAGCAGCCACCGCGACTAAACCGTCAGCGCCTTTTTCAATCGCTTTTTTAGCAAACTTGTTATTAATGATGTCGTGCAACACGATGCCACCGTAGCTGTGGGCAGCGGCATTCACATCTTCGCGCGCACCCAACGAGGTGATGATGATTGGCACCTTGTATTTCACACACATCGCCATGTCGTGCTCAAGACGGTCATTGCTTTTGTGCACGATTTGGTTGATGGCGAAAGGTGCAGCAGGTTTATCTGGATGTGCGCGGTTGTGTGCGGCGAGTGTTTCGGTAATTTCGATCAACCACTCTTCCAGTTGCTCTGCAGGACGCGCATTGAGCGCAGGCATAGAGCCCACGACGCCGGCCTTGCATTGGGCAATCACCAACTTGGGATTGCTGATGATGAACAAAGGCGAAGCAATGACGGGAAACTTCAGTTGCTGCAAAACCGCTGGCAATTTAGACATGTGAATTCCTATTTTTTAGAAGGCTTCTAAAGCCATTTCAGTCACGCTGTCCGCGCCAGCAACGATGCTGTCGCGCACGCCAGGAGCCTTGGACAAGATATGGTCCGCATAAAAACGTGCCGTGGTGACTTTGGCTTGCATGAACGCAAGGTCGTCGCCTTTAGCGATATGTTCAAGCGCCACCAACATAGCGCGCGCCATTTGCCAGCCTGCCATCACGTTACCTGCGAGCATGAGATAAGGCACGCTACCGGCGTAAACCGCATTGGGGTTGGATTTGCTCTCGGTCACAAAGAACTCCACCACATCTAAAAACGCTTCACGGGCTGCAGCCAATCGCTTGGCCACCGCATGGCAACGTGCGTCGCTGTGGGATTTGAGTTGTTTTTCGGTTTGCTCAATTTGGCTGGCAATAGCCTTAGCTGTCTGACCGCCATCACGGGCGGTTTTGCGGCCGACCAAATCGTTGGCTTGAATGGCGGTGGTGCCTTCGTAAATGGTCAAAATTTTCGCGTCGCGGTAATACTGGGCGGCACCGGTTTCTTCGATAAAGCCCATACCGCCATGCACTTGCACGCCAAGACTCGTGACTTCCAAACTCATCTCGGTGCTAAAGCCTTTGACCAAGGGCACCAAAAATTCGTAGAAAGCCAAATTCTCTTTGCGGGTCGCTGCATCGGGGTGGTGGTGCGAAGCGTCATACGCTGCAGCGGCCACGGTGGCCATGGATCGACAACCTTCGGTGTAAGCACGCATGGTCATGAGCATGCGGCGCACGTCGGGGTGGTGGATGATGGGTGCGCTGGTTTTCATGCTGCCGTCCACAGGGCGGCTTTGCACGCGGTCACGCGCAAATTGGGCTGCCTTTTGGTAAGAGCGCTCTGCCACAGCAATGCCTTGCACGCCTACGGCGTAGCGGGCGGCATTCATCATGATGAACATGTATTCCAAACCGCGGTTCTCTTCACCTACCAAGTAGCCGATAGCACCGCCATGGTCGCCGTATTGCAAAACAGCAGTCGGACTGGCTTTGATACCCATCTTGTGTTCGATGCTGACGCAGTGCACATCGTTGCGCGCGCCAACCGTTCCGTCTTTGTTCACCAAAAACTTTGGCACCACAAACAAGCTGATGCCTTTGACGCCCTCGGGCGCCCCCTGCACACGGGCCAACACGAGGTGGACGATGTTTTGCGCCATATCGTGTTCACCGTAGGTGATGTAAATCTTGGTGCCAAACACTTTGTAAGTGCCATCTGGCTGGGGCTCGGCGCGCGTGCGAACCGCTGCCAAATCGGAACCCGCTTGCGGCTCGGTGAGGTTCATGGTGCCGGTCCACTCCCCAGAGATGAGCTTCTCTAGATAGATGGCTTTTAGATCGTCTGAGCCGGCAGTGAGCAGCGCCTCAATCGCACCGTCGGTGAGCAACGGGCACAAGGCAAAGCTCATATTGGCGGAGTTCAAAATTTCGCCGCATGCCGCGCCAATGGTTTTGGGTAAACCTTGACCACCGAAAGCGGGCGGGTGTTGCAGGCCTTGCCATCCGCCTTCTCTGTATTGGGTGTAAGCCTCTTTGAAACCAGGCGTGGTGTGGACATGGCCGTCTTTGAAATAAGACGGGTTTTTGTCACCTTCCCAGTTCAAAGGAACCAAAACGGATTCGTTGAGTTTGGCGCATTCTTCGAGCACCGCTTGGGCGGTTTCTAAACCCGCGTCTTCAAATGCAGGCATTTGTGCAATTTGCTCTAGACCACCGATATGGGCCATGTTGAACAACATATCTTTAACGGGGGCGATGTACGACATGGCGTGCTCCTATAAAGCGGCAACAAGTTCAGGCACTGCCACAAACAAGTCCGCTTCCAATCCAAAGTCAGCTACCGAGAAAATAGGCGCTTCTGGGTCTTTGTTGATCGCCACGATCACCTTGCTGTCTTTCATACCCGCCAAATGTTGGATGGCACCGCTGATGCCGCAAGCCACATACAACTGAGGCGCGACGATCTTGCCAGTTTGTCCGACTTGCCAATCGTTAGGGGCATAGCCCGCATCGACGGCCGCGCGGCTTGCGCCTAATGCAGCGCCCAGCTTGTCTGCCAAGGGCGTAATGACTTCGGTGAATTTCTCAGCGCTACCCAAGGCACGACCGCCGGAGACGATGATCTTGGCAGCTGTCAATTCAGGACGATCGCTCTTGGCGATTTCGCTTCCCATGAATTTGCTTTTGCCTGAGTCCGCAGTGGCAGACACGGTTTCTATAGACGCTGAACCGCCAGTTGTAGCTGCTGCATCAAAGCCCGTCGTACGAACTGTGATGACCTTGATGGCATCGGTCGATTGCACTGTGGCAATGGCATTGCCCGCGTAGATCGGACGCTCAAACGTGTCAGGACTATCAACCTTGGTGATATCGCTGATCTGACCAACATCTAACTTAGCAGCAACACGGGGGGCGATGTTTTTACCGCCGGCGGTGGCTGGGAAGACGATGTGCGAATAACTACTAGCCAGTGCCAAGATTTGTGCACTCAAGTTTTCAGCCAAGCCATGTGAGAGGTCAGCACCATCTGCGTGGATCACTTTGCTCACGCCAGCAATTTCGGCTGCAGCGGCAGCGGCGCCACCAGCGTTGTGTCCAGCGACCAGCACATGGACATCACCGCCCATGGCCACTGCGGCTGTGACGGTGTTGAGAGTTGAAGGCTTGATCGACGCGTTGTCGTGTTCGGCAATAACGAGGGATGTCATAGTGTTTTGCTCCTGATCTGTTCTAGTTAGATGACCTTGGCCACGTTCTTGAGTTTGTCGACCAAAGTCGCTACATCGGGCACTTTGATACCGGCGCTGCGCTTAGGCGGTTCGCTCACTTTCAAGGTTTTGATGCGGGGGGCGACATTCACGCCGAGGTCTTCTGGCTTGAAGATATCGAGTTGCTTCTTCTTGGCCTTCATGATGTTGGGCAAGGTGACATAGCGTGGCTCGTTCAGACGTAGGTCTGTAGTAATAACAGCGGGCAGACTGATAGAGAGTGTCTCTAGTCCACCATCGACTTCGCGGGTCACGCTGGCTTTGCCGTCTGCAACTTCTACTTTGGATGCAAACGTAGCTTGGGGCATGTCCGCCAACGCTGCCAACATTTGGCCGGTTTGGTTGCAGTCGTCGTCAATCGCTTGTTTGCCCAGAATCACCAAGCCGGGTTGTTCTTTGTCGACCAAGGCTTTGAGCAACTTGGCTACGGCCAATGGTTGGAGTTCTTCGGTGGTTTCGACCAAAATTCCGCGGTCTGCGCCAATCGCCATGGCAGTGCGCAAAGTTTCTTGGCATTGGGTGACGCCGCAGGAGACGGCGATCACTTCTGTGACCACGCCTTTTTCTTTCAGGCGAACGGCTTCTTCCACCGCAATCTCGTCAAACGGGTTCATGCTCATCTTGACGTTGGCAATGTCGACCCCGGTGTTGTCCGACTTCACGCGAACCTTCACGTTGTAGTCGACAACGCGCTTGACTGCGACCAATACTTTCATGGTGAGAACTCCAAAAAATAATGAAAACTGATTGACGTTTACGTAAACGTCACATTCTAATATCTAAACCCCAAACTTTAGCACGACCGTGCTTTTTTCTGACCAATAAACGGCGGTATACGGCAGCCCTTTTCGGCTCATATCGTGCCTATTTCGGTCGTTTTGACAAGTTGCACCTCATAAGGCGCAGGCGCCAAGAGCACGCCAGCTTTACGCAAAGCTTCCAACGCCGCCCTATTCACATTGGACTTAACTAAACCCTGTCCATGGGCGGGGTCGTCCATCCAAAAATTCAGCTGAAACCTTAGACCTTGGGGCGCCACCTCAGCCAACAACGCCATGGGCGCAGGGTCAGCGATGACCAAATCGGCTGACATGGCGGCGTCGGCCAATAGTTTTTGGACTTCCTCCACATGGCTCTGCAGACCGACCCAGAACATGCAGTTTTGTAACAAGTGGCTAGATTCGAGCGACAGGTTTTCGACCCGTTGCGTCATCAACAGCTCGTTAGGAATGACAGATTCGACACCGTTGATGGCTCGCACCAAGGTATAGCGCGTTTTGATGTCTGTGACCCAGCCTTCAAAACCATCTACCCGTACATAGTCGCCGATGCGCAACGAGCGCTCTAACAAAATCACAAAGCCACTGACATAGTTGGCCGCCAACTTTTGTAAGCCAAAGCCTAGCCCGACGCCTAACGCGCCACCTAAGACCGACAACGCAGTGAGGTCGACCCCCGATGCCGACAAAGCCAACAACATGCCGATCAATAACAAGAAGGCACGCATAGCGTTCGACGCGACTTTGCGCATAGACAAGTCCGTCAATGCTCGACTCAGCACCTTGGACTCTAAAAAGGCTGACAACCACAAGGTCAACACCAAGACAAAGCTGGAATTGAGAATGACCTCCAACACATGCAACAAAGACACATGCGATTTACCGACTGACAATTCGATAGCGTCTAACTCTTCCCGTACCGGTTGCAGCAAGCCCGTGATCCACATCACCGCAAAAGCCCATGCAAGCCAAGAGACTGCGCGCTCGATCAAACGCGCGCCATGCGACTCAGGAAATACCGACGTCAAGACGCGAGCGATCAGGCGAATGACAGCCAATGCCAAGAGCACTGGCACTGCTAGCTTGAGCAAGGCAACACTTTGAAACTTCACCAAAATAGTTTTGCAAGCTAGCGTGAAAACCAAGGCCAACAACGGGAACAACAAACCATCCACCACACGACGACCAAACAAGATGGAGTCACGCGTGCCGCCTCTTCCCAATGCCCAGGCACACATCCAAGCCAAAGCCAGTGAAGCAGCCAAGACAGTTAACTCCATCGGCATGGAGGAGTTTTGGAAATCTAAAAAAATCTCTTGCAATGCAGTCATGTTTTTATAAGTCCGCTAACACGCGCAAATGCGCTTCCACGCTTCTACCCAAAGCACTCAAGGCATAACCGCCTTCTAAGCACGACACAATGCGCCCCTTGGCGTGGCGCTTGGCGATGTCGCAAATACGATGGGTGATCCACGCATAGTCTTGCTCGGTGAGGCCCATTTGCCCCATATCGTCTTCGCGGTGGGCATCAAAACCAGCGCTGATAAAAATCATCTCGGGCTTGAATTCTTCTAATCGAGGGACCCAGTAGTTCTCTACCAAATCGCGCACATCCATTCCACGTGTATATGCCGGAACTGGAATGTTCACCATGTTCGACGCTGGCTTTTCAGTGCCTGAATAGGGATAAAAAGGATGCTGAAAAAAACTCACCATCAACACATGTTCATCGTTGGCAAGAATGTCTTCTGTTCCATTGCCATGGTGCACATCAAAGTCCACCACAGCCACACGCTTTAAGCCGTGCTGATGGATTGCATGCTTCACAGCCACCGCTACGTTGTTAAAAAAACAAAATCCCATCGCTTTGCGACGCATGGCATGGTGACCTGGAGGACGCACCGCACAAAAAGCATTAGCCAATTCACCGTTGATCACCGCATCGGTAGCAGCAATCGCAGCACCTGCAGAATGCAAAGCCGCTTCCCACGTATGCGAATTCATCGCCGTGTCTGGGTCCACATGCGCATAGGCGGGGCCTGTTGCAGATTGGTCTTGGATTAAACGGTGCGACGTTAAACGCAGATGGTCGATGTAGTCCACATCGTGGGCCAAAGCCAAATCGTCAAATGAGGCGGCAGGCGCCTCGATAGCTGTCAAGCCAATGTCCAAACCACTGATCAGCAATCGCTCTTGAATTGCGTCGAGTCGCTCAGGACATTCAGGATGTCCGGCGCCCATTTCGTGTCTTCGACATTCAGGATGTGTGTAATAACCTGTTTTGTGCATATGCGTGATGAATCTATCGAACTCAGCTTAACATGCAAGCCTAGCTTTTTCTCTATTTTCTAACGCGTGAAACTCCTTACTCTGCTTAGCTATATCCAGATCCGTTTCTTATTGGTACTCGCTATCAGTTTGGGTTTTATATGGTCTACGAATGCTTTAGCAGCAGGCCATGGCAAAAAACATAAAGTACACCCTGTTCGCACCACACCATTTGGTCCACATGCCGAGATGGCGCAACTTGCGACAGTCATCTCCCAAGACCAACAACTGCCCTTGCCATGGGTACGCCACCAACTCAGCCTCGCGAGACGCGTGCAAGGTCTTGAGAAAATGGTAATGCCGCCGCCGACTTCCTCACCCAAAAATTGGGCGGCTTACCAAGCGCGTTTTATCGAACCGCGCCGTATTGATGCTGGCGTGAAGTTTTGGCAAGCCTACAAAGACGCATTAGAGCGTGCGCAAAACATTTATGGCGTCCCCGCTGAATTGGTTGTCGGCGTGATGGGGGTAGAAACTTTCTATGGCCAACAGATGGGCAATTACAAAGTGTTGGATGTATTGACAACATTGGCTTTGCATTTCCCGCCAGAGCATCCGCGCGTACAAGAGAGGCAAGCATTTTTTAAATCTGAGTTGGGATATTTTTTAAAGATGGTGCATGCCCAACCTAAAGGTCAAGCCGCCATAACAGGCAGCTACGCAGGCGCCATGGGTTGGCCGCAGTTCATGCCTTCAAGTTGGTCACGTTTTGCCGTGGACTTTGATGGCGATGGACGCATTGATTTACTCAAAAGCCCTATAGACGCGATTGGGTCTGTTGCCAATTACTTCAAAGCCTTTGGATGGCAAACGGGAATGCCCACCCACTACTCTGTGCAATTTGACGAAGCCAAGTTAGATAAACCCACGCTGCTAGCACCAGACATCTTGCCGTCTTTCAGTGCTGCCAGCATGAGAGATAAAGGTGTTTTGCTCGAAGGTGATGCACAACAACACAAAGGCAATCTTGCGTTGGTGGAATTGTTTAACGGGACTGATGCGCCTAGTTATGTGGTGGGCACAGAGAATTTTTATGTGGTGACTCGGTATAACTGGAGTAGCTACTATGCGCTGGCTGTAATTGAGCTCGGCCAAGCTGTGTTTAAACAGATCAGGGATTGAATTGGTAATTAACTAATCACACGCGTCATCTGCGCACGAATCCAAGTTGCTAATGCCTCTTCACTGAGATCAGCAAATAAATACGTATTTTCTTTGGCATATTACTTTTAAAGTATTGACCGTTTTTAGATGCAATTAGGAACCATTCTCATTTGATATATGATACGAACAATTCCCATTACGATTATTCGCCAAAGTCTATGCTCTCCAAAGATTCAATATGCACGTTGCTTAATTCAACAGCCGTAGCCTGCCTTATTGGGCTCTCGGCCAATAGCCAAGCAGAACCATCCGCAGTCGATTCACCCATACTTTTGGCAGAGTCACCCGTCAGCGACCTTCCAAGAATAAGAAGCACCACACCAACAGAACAACAACCTGACACTGAGCGTTGGAGTGTCCATAGCCAAGCTACTTACATAGGCCAACAGAAAAACAATTTCACATCGCCCTACTACGGCACAAACAGTCTTCTGAATAAAACCCAAGGCGGTAGCGCTAACAGTTACACCATGAGTGCCACGGCTTTTCTGGGCACAAGGCTGTGGGAAAGTGCAGAGTTCTATTACAACCCTGAAGTTTTTCAAGGAACACCTTTCAACGGTGAACTTGTAGGACTTGGAGGATTTCAAAATGGCGAATTACAAAAAGGTTCTTTTGCAAATCCCGTTTTCTACTCTGCACGCGCCTTTGTGCGGCAATCATTTAATTTGGGCGGTGAAAAAGAGTTTGTCGAAAGTAGTTCCAATCAGTTAGCTGGCGAAGTCGATAAGAACAGAGTCGTTGTGTCGTGGGGCAAATTTGCAACTTTGGATTTCTTCGATCAAAACACCTACAGCCATGACCCCAGAACACAATTTCAAAACTTTGCATTGTTCTCTATGGGCGCATACAGCTATGCAGCGGACACCAAAGGTTATACATACGGAGCAGTTATTGAGTGGTATCAAGATGATTGGATTGTCAAATTTGCGCGTCTTGCACTACCCACCGTTCCCAACACCGCAAAAGTCGACTACACACTACGCAAAGACTTTATTGACCAAATCGAACTGACACGCCAACATGAAATCGCCGGCAAGTCGGGCGCACTGAGGGCTCTTTACTACCAACAGTATGCCTATATGGGTCGATTTGGCAATGCAATTAGCCAAGGTCTACTAAACAATACGACACCGGATATAACTTCAGTGCGCCAATCAGCGCAACGCGCATGGGGTTATGGATTAAATATGGAGCAAGCTATTACTAAAGACATGGGTGTTTTTGCTCGCTGGAGTTGGAACACTGGCAATACCGAAACACAAACTGTAGACATCAGCCGTTCACTCTCAGGTGGCGTCAGCCTCAAGGGTGCGCGTTGGTCTAGACCAAGCGATACGCTAGGAATCGGATTTGCAATCAACGGGATATCTGGCGCGCAAATCACTTATTTGCAACAAGGTGGCATGGCCTCATTTATTGGCGACGGGGCTTTGAACTACAAAAAAGAACAGGTTCTGGAAGCCTATTACAGCGCCAAAGTCTACAAGGATTTATATCTAACCATCGACTATCAGCGGATCGAGAACCCAGCGTACAACGCATCGCGTGGGCCCGTGAATTTTCTAGGTATCAGAGCGCACTTTGAGTTGTGAAGGGTATCGCACGTCTTTGTTGCGCAGTAGATTTAAAAATGTCTTCTAACTGTATTCGCTATTCAATGCCCATTGCACATGCTCACGCACATTAGCATCAGCATGGCTTACATGCAATTGCAAAGCTTGGCGGAGCGCTAACAGGGCTTCGGTACCCAATGTATTTTGTTTTGACCGCAAAGCATTGCCCGCCGCCACCGCCACATTGCGCAACCAACGCAAATACCCAATACGCCTAATCGCGCTGCCTTCTGTGTGTTGTAGAAACTCCTCTTGAGTCCACCCCAAAACATCAACTAGCTGCTGCCCTACCAAACCATTTCGCATATCAAAGTCTGGCAAGTGGGATGTCTGCGCATATTTATTCCAAGGGCATATCAACTGGCAGTCATCACAGCCATAAATACGGTTGCCCATCAAAGGGCGCAACTCTTCAGGAATAGAACCCGCATGCTCAATGGTGAGATAAGAGATGCATCGTCTTGCATCCACCAAGCCAGGCGCAACTATGGCTTGGGTGGGGCACACATCTATGCATGCTGTGCACTGCCCACAATGTTCTGTGACGGGCTCTGATACAGGCAACTGTATATTTAAAAAAATCTCGCCCAAGAAAAACATCGATCCAGCATCACGGTTGAGCACCAAACTGTGTTTGCCGCGCCAGCCTTGTCCACTACGCGTGGCTAATTCAGCTTCCAACACGGGCGCAGAATCTGTGAATGCGCGGGTTTGTAGTGAATCTTCTTGCCCAGCCAGATAGTTTTCAATCTCTAGGGCCAATTGGCGCAACCGTTGGCGCAATACTTTGTGGTAATCACGCCCTCTGGCATACAAAGAGACAACCGCCTCGGTTGGATTGTGCAAACGCCCCCACTCCACCTCTTGCCAACCTTCAGGCGTATCACGGGGTAGGTAGTTCATACGCGCGGTAATCACATTCACCGTACCAGGAACCAGCTCTGCAGGACGGGCACGTTTGAGGCCGTGGCGGGCCATATAGTCCATCTCGCCGTGGAAGTTTTTCTCTAGCCAAGACAGCAAAGCAGGCTCGGCGGACGACAAATCGACAGGTGCTACCGCAATTTGGGAAAATCCTAGTGCGTGTCCTGTTTTTTGGATGTGCGCGAGTAACAATGTGGGATCTATCGGCACTCTACTTCCTTGAATAATTCAACTATTGTAAAAACACTGCTCTTGCCAAACGAACAAGCTACTGTGGGCTTTGCTCAGCAGCTGGCTGTATCGCTCATTCACGTGCAAAAAGAATTAAATACCTGCATCACATTAGACGGTGAATTAGGCGCAGGTAAAACCACCTTCGTGCGCCATCTGTTGCACGCATTGGGTGTAGCAGGCCGCGTCAAAAGCCCCACTTATGCGGTAGTGGAACCTTATGAAGTGCATGCAGGCCATATTTGGCATTTTGATTTTTACCGCTTCACCGACCCACAAGAATGGGAAGATGCAGGCTTTCGGGACATCTTTGCGAGCGTGGGACTCAAACTTTGCGAATGGCCTTCGCATGCCCAAGGTATGTTGCCAAAGCCCGATATCGCGATGCGTATCAGCGTAGGCAGCGATGACCAACGCCATGTTGGTTTGGAGTCGCACACCGCAGTTGGAGCTGAGTTGCTATCGCATTTGGAGTTGCAGCCGTGAACAGCCAGCAACAACGCAGACGCTTTCTTCAAAGCACCAGCGCCCTTTTGCTGTTGGGTGGCGCTGACATTGCGTGGGGCGCCACGATATTGGCAGTGCGCGTATGGCCCGCCAGTGACTACACGCGTGTGACGATTGAAAGCGATGCGGCGCTCACCACTACACCGCTTTTCATAGCCAACCCACCCCGCTTAGCGGTAGACATTGAAGGAATTGAACTCAACCCAGCACTAAAAGAGTTGGTGGGGAAAGTGCGATCGGACGATCCCTTCATCACCGGTGTGCGGGTCGGGCAATACACCTCCAATACCGTGCGATTGGTTTTAGATTTGCGCCAAATGGTGTTGCCTCAGGTTTTCAAGTTAAGCCCCGTTCGTTCTGGCAATGCCCAATACCAGCATCGCTTGGTACTTGATTTATATCCCACTAAAGTCGCTGACCCACTAGAGGCCTTGATTGCGCAACACACTTACCCAGATCCATTAGGTGATCTTTTAGCGCGTCAAACAAATAAACCAACTAGTGCTGTGCCGCCTTCTGAACCGCCAAGTGCAAGTTCAATACCTCAACCAAGTGCCCCCGCTTCTTCCGCCGATTCAAAAGCTAACGCGAGCCAATTACCCCACAACACGGAGCGTTTCATCATCGTCGCACTTGACCCCGGTCATGGTGGCGAAGACCCAGGCGCTGTTGGACCGCGCGGCACCAAAGAAAAAGATGTGGTCTTGCAAATCGCCCATCGCATGCGTGACCGCATCAACAACACAGTGATCAAAACCAGAATGGGTCCACTGCCTATGCGCGCTTATCTCACGCGCGATGCAGATTTTTTTGTGCCTTTGCAGTCGCGTGTTGAAAAAGCTCGGCGTGTGCAGGCCGATTTATTTGTCAGCATCCACGCCGACGCCTTTATGACGCCCGATGCACGCGGAGCCAGTGTGTTTGCCTTGAGCCAAGGCGCAGCATCGAGCGCGGCAGCGCGTTGGATGGCTTCGCAAGAAAACCGCGCTGACTTGGTCGGCGGGCTCAATTTAAAAGTGCAAGATGCCACGGTGCAACGCGCGTTACTAGACATGAGCACCACGGCACAAATCAACGACAGCTTAAAACTGGGCAATGAAATGCTGGGGCAAATACGGCGCATTGGCAAACTCCACAAACCCCAAGTCGAGCAAGCAGGCTTTGCTGTGTTGAAAGCGCCTGATATTCCGAGTGTGCTAGTGGAAACTGCTTTTATTAGCAACCCAGACGAAGAAGCACGCCTCAACAGTGAGAGCTACCAAAATGAACTCTCTGATGCATTGATGCGCAGCATTGAGCGCTACTTCTTACGCAATCCGCCTTTGGCGCGTAATCGCAATACCTAAAGCATCAGCCCTGGTGCGCTTTAGATCCTTTCCAAGCGCCATACATCGCTAAAGCACCTGGTATCAAAATCATCGCCCAGATGATTTTTTGTAAATTCAGTTTGACCCATTCGATATTGCCAAAGAAGTAGCCTGCTGTCACGATACTGCCCACCCACAACATGCCACCGGTGACATCAAACAAAGTGAATTTACGGCGCGTCATCTGCGCAACGCCTGCCACAAAGGGCGCGAAAGTTCTTAAGAACGGCATAAACCGCGCAGCCACGATGGTGATACCGCCATAACGCTCATAAAACGCATGGGCTTGGTCAAACGCCTGGCGGTTGAAAAACCGCGAGTTTTCCCATGCAAAGACTTTGGGACCGAAGTAGTGGCCTATGGTGTAGTTGGTTTGGTTGCCAGCGATGGCAGCGGTCACTAGCAAAGCCACTGACAGACCATAGTCCATGAGCCCAACGCCACACATAGCGCCCACCACAAACAACAAAGAGTCACCTGGCAAGAAGGGCATGACAACCAAACCAGTTTCCACAAAGATGATGGCGAACAACAAAACATAGACCCACACGCCATTGGCTTGCACAAAGGCCTCCAAGTAACGGTCTATATGAAGAATAAAGTCGATCAGGTAGCTAATGATTTCCATAGATGAGGATTATCACAGGCTCTAAAATGCCTAGGTGTACCCTAGCATTCAACCCCAGCGCGCGATTCGCGAACTCCCAGACGAACTCATCAGCCAAATTGCTGCTGGCGAAGTGGTCGAGCGCCCTGCTTCGGTTGTGCGTGAGTTGGTGGATAACGCCTTAGATGCAGGTGCCACGCACATCACCGTCAGACTACTCAGCGGTGGCGTGCGCTTGATCAGCGTGGAAGACAACGGCGCAGGTATTCCATCCAACGAACTGCCCATCGCACTGAAACGCCATGCGACGAGCAAGATCACAAATTTGAATGAACTCGAATCTGTCGGAACCATGGGTTTTCGGGGGGAGGCTTTGGCGGCTATTCACTCTGTGTCAGAGTTATCACTGCTTTCACGCACTGCACAGCAAGACCACGCCATGCGTTTAGATGGCCGCAGCGGAGAGTTGGAACCGGCGGCACGTGCCTTAGGTACCACGGTGGAAGTGAAAGAACTTTTTTACAGCACGCCTGCGCGACGTAAATTTTTAAAAACCGACGCCACTGAGTTAGCCCATTGTGTGGAAGCTGTGCGTCGCCATGCGCTTTCGCGTCCCCAAGTAGGTTTTGAGATTTGGCACGACGGTAAATTGGTTGAACAATGGCGCAGTCAAACGGGTAACGAAGAATTAGATCGCAGGCTAGCAGATGTACTTGGCGCAGATTTTTTAAAAAATTCTGTGGCGGTGCAATTCACGCAAGGTAATTTGCATGTTTTTGGACGCGCTGGCATTCCAGACGCAGCAAGAGCCCGTGCCGACCACCAGTTTTTGTATGTAAATGGCCGTTTTGTCCGCGACAAAGTGGTCACGCATGCGGCGCGCAGTGCCTATGAAGACGTACTGCACGGACACCGCCAACCTGTCTATGCTTTGTATTTAGACATGGATCCGACTCGTGTGGATGTCAATGTGCATCCCACCAAAATTGAACTGCGCTTTCGTGACGGGCGTGAAGTGCACCAAGCCGTAAGGCGCGCAGTGGAAAGTGCGTTGGCAATTCCGCGTGCCAACTCCGCCATGGCGAAAGACTCTGCTCCAGTAAATGACATTGCAGCATCAGCATGGAAAGCGCCTACATGGCAACAAGCACCCATGGCCTTGCAGGGCGAAAACATACAAGACCTAGGGCAACTTTGGGAAAAATCCACATCCTTCTCTGCACCAGTAGCGGATGGCGTCACCAATGTTTATGCTAGTCCCAGAGTTGATGGCATGCCCAATAGGCCCACCACCACTGGCTCCAGTCCAGAATCATCCAATGCAGCAAGCCAGCTGCATACATCTGAATCTTGGCCTCTAGGTAAGGCGCTCGCTCAATTGCAAGGCGTCTATATCTTGGCAGAGAACAAGCAAGGTTTGGTTTTAGTGGATATGCACGCAGCGCACGAGCGCATTGTGTATGAGCAACTTAAATTACAAATCGATGCGCACCAACTCTCTAGCCAACCTTTATTGATTCCGGCTACTTTTCCAGCGACGGAGCAAGAGATTGCGACGGCTCAGGCAAACGAACAGGTCTTGATAGATTTGGGTATGGAAGTATCTTTGCTTACTGCAAAGACTTTGGCTGTTCGCGCTGTACCCACTACGCTATCCAAAGGCGATCCCGTCGCATTGGCGCGTAGTGTTTTAGCGGAGTTACAACAACACGACGCCAGCACTGTTTTGCAACGCGCACAAAACGAATTATTGGCCACGATGGCCTGCCATGGTGCGGTGCGGGCCAACCGCAAATTAACGGTGGAAGAAATGAATGCGTTACTGCGCCAGATGGAAGTCACACCACGCTCAGACCAATGCAACCATGGTCGCCCTACTTGGCGACAAATAACGCTTCGCGAACTTGACGCTTTGTTCATGCGTGGCCGTTGAATGCAAGCTGCTATGTCTAGTCGTTTGACGGTGGTACTTTTGGCATTGATGCTGGGTATCCAACCTGTTTCGTCAGACTTGTATCTGCCAACACTTCCCATTCTTACCCAAGAATTTGGTGCGTCAATGGCACAAGTCCATATGACGCTCAGCGCTTTGTTATTGGCTTTTGGTATTTCGCAATTATTTTGGGGACCCTTATCCGATATGTGGGGACGCCGCCCCGTACTCATAGTGGGTTTGATAGCTTATGTTGCAGCGGGGATAGGTTGTGTTGTGGCTCCCTCTATCGATGCACTCATTCTTTGGCGTACTTTGCAAGGTGCAGCCATGGGATCGGTCGTAGTGTGTGCACGCGCGATTGTGCGGGACTTGTATGCGCCTGACATTGGCGCGCGCGTGATGTCCAAAGCATTGACAGGGCTTGGCGCTATCGCCTGTATGAGCGCACCATTGGGTGCGTTTCTCACGCAAGCCTACAGCTGGCATGCAGCACTTAGTGCAGTATCCGTATTTGGTGCGATTAGTTTGATTGCTATTGCTTGGAAGTACCAAGAGTCTGCACCCAAAACCAACGGTTCTATTCCACCATTCAAAGAATTAGCGAAGACTTGGTGGGGCATTCTCAAACATCCAGCATTTATTGCATTCGCTGGTTTAACTTTGGGCTCGTATGGTGGCTTGTTTGTATTTTTAGTCACCTCATCTTTTGTTTTTATAGGCGTGGTAGGACTCAGTAAATTGGAATATGGACTACTGATGTGCTCTATGTCCTTTGTGTACATGTTGGGGACATTTTTATGCCGCTGGCTGTTGGTGCGTTACGGTGTGGCACGTTCAGTGGCCATGGGCGGTGTATTGAGTTTGACGGGAGGCATATTGCTCAACATCAGCGCATGGATGCAATGGCATTCTGTGATTGCCTTAGTCGGTCCCTTTTATATTTTTATTTTGGGGCACGGTATTCATCAGCCATGCGGGCAAAGTGGCTCAGTCGGCCCTTTCCCACAGGCAGCTGGTGCAGCATCCGCATTGGGCGGTTTTTTGATGATGGCAGTGGCTTTTTTAATGGGCTTATGGCTTGGGCAACAAGGCGGCGGTGCAGTGCAAGGCATGGCATGGGGCATAGGGTTTTGGTCCTTGGTAACCAGCTTGACCGCCTGGACCTTGGTACAACGCATTGGTTTAAAGCATGCTTAAACCCATTGCATTGGTCGGTCCTACTGCCAGTGGCAAAACCGCGATTGCCATGGCCATTGCAGAAAAATTACCAGTAGAAATCATCAGCATTGATTCCGCACTGGTGTATCGCGGAATGGACATAGGCACTGCAAAACCCAGCGCACAGGAACGTGCGCAAGTGGTGCACCACTTAATCGATATTCGTGAACCCACCCAAACCTACAACGCGGCTGATTTTGTCAACGATGCGCAGCGCTTAATTGCAGAGATCCAAACACGCGGGAAATTGCCTTTGTTAGTGGGCGGCACCATGCTGTATCTAAAAGCTTTACAAGATGGCATTGATGATTTACCGAAAACAGATGTGGCAACTCGGGAAGTCATAGAAACACGCGCAAAAGCCAACGGTTGGCCCGCCATGCATGAAGAGTTGCGCAAGATCGATCCAGCTACAGCCTCACGTTTGGCGCCCAATGATGCACAACGTATTTCACGGGCTTTAGAGGTGTGGCACATCAGCGGCAAGAGTTTGTCTGCTTGGTTTGAAGAAGGTGCGCAAAAGCGTTTGGATGCGCAACACGCCCATGCATCTGGTAACAACCTGGATATCGTCTCCCTAGAACCCATCGACCGGTCATGGCTACATCAGCGCATTGAACAACGTTTTGTTGCCATGTTGGCTGCAGGTTTCTTAGATGAAATGCAAACCTTGCGTACCCGTGGTGACCTCAACCCCGAGTTACCGAGCATGCGCTGCGTGGGTTATAGACAAGCATGGGAACAAATGGACACACTGCAATTGCATGGCGCCAGTTCACAAGAGATGATGGCGCGTCTGCAAGAAACAGCCGTAGCTGCTACTAGGCAATTGGCCAAAAGACAGTTAACTTGGTTACGTAGCATGCCTGAGCGGCACACCATCGCGTGCGACAGCGCGAATCCAACAGAGCAAGCCTTGTCGCTTGTAAAAGGGTTTACTGCAAAGGCCCCTTGAGAGCTTCGGGTACTGGCAAGGGCATGACTTGAATGCCTTCTTCCAACAAAGATTCTGTTTCGGCTGGCGTAGCATGCCCGCGAATATTGCGGTGCTCCGCTTCTCCGTAATGCATCTTGCGGGCTTCTTCCGAGAACTTATTTCCGACGTCTTCCGTATTGGCCACTACATGGCGCACCATTTGCATCCATGCAGCTTGCAATTGGTTGGTATCGAGGTTCGCAACTTCTTGTGGAGAAGACACTGTCGGGGTGTTGTCTACGGGAACCACCTCGGTGGACTTTGACGGCTCTTGATCGCCGCGGGGTGAACTGAGGTTTAGGCGTGGCGCGCTGAGTTTCTTCTGCACAGCGGTATCACCACACAAAGGGCAAGATACCAATTGGCGCGACAACTGGCTTTGAAAGTCATCTTCGCTTGCGAACCAACCTTCAAAGTTATGAAGATGCGCGCAATGGAGGTCTAGAACTTTCATGCGTCAGTTAGTAATTCAGATACGCCTATGTACCGAGGGTGGAAACAATGGCGCGGGCGCAAAGTGTCATCAAGCCACCAGGCAATAAGCCAAGTACAAGTAACAGACCGCTATTGATCAATAAAACCGTACGCACATCAGCACCAGCAGATACTGTGCTTGCCGTGATCGGTGTATCAAAGTACATGACTTTCACTACGCGCAGATAGTAGAAGGCCGCCAGCAAAGACATCATGACGGCATACACCGCAAGCGCCACCGCACCTGTTTGACCTGAAGCCACCAAGGCTTGCAACACGGACAACTTTCCTGCGAATCCCACCATTGGTGGAATACCCGCCAAAGAGAACATGCACAAAGCCATCACACCTGCATACAAAGGACTACGTTGGTTCAAGCCAGCGAAATCGGTGATTTCTTCGCTCTCAAAACCCTCACGCGCCAACAACATGATGATGCCGAAGACTGCCAAGGTGGTCAGCACATACGTCACCACATAGAACATAGCGGAGCTATAGGCGTTCGCCGCAGCTGCGGTGTTGCCGTTGACTACGCCTGAGTACAAACCAATCAACACAAAACCCATTTGTGAAATGGTGGAAAACGCGATCATGCGCTTGATATTGGTTTGCGCAATACCTGCCAAATTACCGATGAGCAATGAGGCAACGGATAAGACCATCAGCATTTGTTGCCAATCAATCGCTAAGGGCAGCAAGCCTTCGACTAAGAGACGCATGGTCATAGCAAACGCGGCTAACTTATGCGCACCGCCAATCAACAAAGTCACCACCGTGGGCGCGCCTTGGTACACATCAGGCACCCACATATGGAATGGCACTACGCCGAATTTGAAACCTAAACCACACACCACAAACACCAGTCCTAACACCAAGACTTGGTGGTTGATATGGCCAGAGGTGACCGATTTGAATACGGTGCTGATATCTAGTGAGCCTGTGGCTCCGTATAGCAATGACATACCGTAAAGCAAGAAGCCACTGCCTAAAGCTCCCAGCACAAAGTACTTCATCGCAGCTTCACTGGCTGTGGCATTGTCACGACGCAATGCGACCAAGGCGTAGCTCGAGAGCGCAAGCAACTCGACACCGAGATAGAGCACCAGAAAGTTATTGCCTGAAATCATGACGTACATGCCAAGCAACGCAAACAAACCCAGCGTGAACAGCTCACCACCCATGCGCAACATATCGCGCTCTGCGGCATAGGGGCGGCCATAGACCAAGGTCACCATCACCGACAGGGTGGAGAAGCATTTCAGCCAATTGCCCATGGGGTCTGACACCACCATATTGCCAAAGCTGTAAACGGTTTCACCTGCGCTGGCATCAAACGCCTGCAAGACAGCGACCAAGACCAAGGTCATGAGCGTCAGCACATAGGTGGTGTGACGGCGCACAGAGGTATCGAACAAGTCGATCATGGCGATCACCATCGCCATGACCAACAGAATCAATTCGGGAAAGAGCGCCGCGATGTGGAGTTTTTCAATCATGTTTTATTCCTCTTTATTGCGGCAACTTGGAAATTGCAACATGCTTGAGCAAGTCCGTCACAGAGGTATCCATCACATCGGTAAATGGTTTTGGATAAATACCCATTAACAAGACTGCAATCGCCAACAAGGCCAGCATAAAGAATTCACGTGTATTGATGTCGCTAAGTGTTTTGACATCGTCGTTGGTCACAGGACCCAAATACACACGCTTGACCATCCACAAGGTGTACGCAGCGCCAAAGATGAGCGCGGAGGCAGCAATAGCACCAATCACAAACTGGTATTGCACAGCACCCAAGATCACCATCCACTCACCCACAAAACCTGCTGTACCTGGCAAGCCACAGTTAGCCATGGCAAACAACATGGCAAAGGCTGCAAACTTGGGCATGGTATTGACCACGCCACCGTAGCTAGCGATTTGGCGGGAATGCACACGGTCGTACAACACGCCAATACATAAGAACATCGCGCCTGAAACAAAACCGTGGGCAATCATTTGCACCAAAGCGCCGGAGACACCTAAATCATTGAAGATGAAGAAGCCCAAGGTCACAAAGCCCATATGCGCTACGGATGAATAAGCAACTAGCTTCTTCATATCTTCTTGCACCATCGCTACTAGGCCCACATACACCACAGCGATCAAGGAGAGCGCGATCATCACGTAGGCGTATTCATGCGCTGCATCTGGAGCGATGGGCATAGAGAAACGCAAGAAACCATAAGCGCCCAGCTTCAACATGATGGCGGCCAACACGGCTGAACCGCCAGTAGGCGCTTCGACGTGCACATCTGGCAACCATGTGTGCACAGGCCACATTGGCACTTTGACTGCGAATGCAGCAAAGAATGCAAAGAACAATAAGGTTTGCGCACCCATCGACAAGGGCAATTTATACCAAGTGCCCAAATCAAAACTGCCGCCAGATTGGGTGTAGAGGTAAATCAATGCGACCAGCATCAACAAGGAACCCAACAAGGTGTAGAGGAAGAACTTGAATGCCGCGTAAATCTTATTGGGACCGCCCCAAATACCGATGATCAGGTACATCGGAATGAGCGTGGCTTCAAAGAAGACATAAAACAACATGCCATCAACTGCGCAAAACACGCCAATCATCAAGCCACTCAAAATCAAGAAGGCGCCCATGTATTGGTTCACGCGCTCTGTAATCACTTCCCAACCCGCAATGATCACCACCACGGTGATAAACGCAGTCAAGATAACAAACCATAAGGACAAACCATCTACGCCCAAACGGTAAAAGATATTGAAGCGCGCTATCCACAAACCAGACTCCACCATCTGTAGCGCAGATGTGCCGAGCTCAAACTGGTTATAAATCGGAATGGTGACTGCCAAACCACACAATGCGCCGATCAAAGCGATCCAACGCACCACATTCGCATGTTCGTCACGGCCAAACGCCAGCAAGACGATGCCAAAGGCAATCGGCGTCCAAATGGCAAGGCTCAATAAACCCATTTCTTATTCTCCTTATTTGAGCCAGACGAACCACGTCATCAGCAAGAACACGCCAACAATCATGGCCAACGCATAGTGGTAGAGGTAGCCCGTTTGAATTTGACGGGTCACTGCAGACACGGCCCCCACCAATTTCCAAGAACCGTTGACGATGCCACCGTCAATCACGGATTGGTCAGCGCCCTTCCATAAGCCAGTACCCAAAGCGCGTGCGCCACGGGCCAAAATGTTTTCGTTGATCCAGTCCATGTAGTACTTGTTTTCAAACAAGTTGTAGATGGGCATGCATGCACGTTTGATAGCAGCAGGAACTGCGGGGTTGATCATGTACATGTAATAAGAACTCACAACACCAGCAAATGCCAACCAGAATGGCGTAGAACTGAAAGCGTGCATAGCCATCGCAATCGCACCGTGGTAGGCATGACCCAACTCATGCATAGCCTCATGTTTGTCTTCGTTGACAAAAATCGCGTCTTTGAAGAAGTCGCCAAACAGCATGGCGTCAATCGTGAAGTAACCGATCACCACGGAGGGAATAGCCAACAACAACAATGGCACCGTCACGACCCAAGGGGACTCGTGCGGCGTGTGGTCGTGGTGACCATCATCGTGCGCGTGGTCGTCGTGGTGTGCATCTGGGTTTTGGTCATACCGTTCTGCGCCATGGAACACCAAGAAATACATGCGGAAAGAATAAAACGCGGTGACAAACACGCCCGCAAGAACTGCGAAATGCGCAAAGCCTGCTGCGGGTAATGTGCTTTCAGCGACGGCTTCAATGATGCTGTCTTTGGAATAGAAGCCAGAAAAGAAAGGCGTACCAATCAAAGCCAATGAACCCAGCAATGAGGTAATCCAAGTGATGGGCATGTACTTGCGCACTCCCCCCATCCAACGGATATCTTGGTTGTGGTGCATTCCCATGATGACCGAGCCTGCGCCTAAGAATAGCAATGCTTTGAAGAAAGCATGCGTCATCAAATGGAACACGGCAACTGAATACGCCGATGCACCTAAAGCCACTGTCATATAGCCCAGCTGCGACAAAGTGGAATAAGCCACGACACGCTTGATGTCGTTTTGAATCAGGCCAAGGAAGCCCATGAACAAAGCAGTAATAGCACCAATCACCATCACCAAGTTCAAAGCGGTATCTGACAACTCAAACAGAGGTGACATACGCGCCACCATAAAAATGCCAGCGGTCACCATCGTCGCTGCGTGGATCAAAGCAGAAATAGGTGTGGGGCCTTCCATGGAATCTGGCAACCACACATGCAATGGGAACTGGGCAGATTTACCCATCGCACCAATGAACAAGCAAATACAAATCACGGTTACCAACATCCATTCGGTGCCAGGCAATGTGAGTGCGGCTAGGTCAGCAGTCTTGGCGAAAGCTTCTGTGTAATTGAGCGTTCCAGCAAAAGCCGCGATCAAACCAATGCCCAAAATAAAGCCGAAGTCACCCACGCGGTTGACTAAGAAGGCTTTCATATTGGCGAAGATCGCTGTGGGCTTGTTGAACCAGAAGCCAATCAGCAGATAAGACACCAAGCCAACAGCTTCCCATCCAAAGAAGAGTTGCAGCATGTTGTTGCTCATCACCAGCATCAACATAGAGAAAGTAAACAAAGAGATATACGAGAAGAAACGGTTGTAGCCCTCGTCTTCTTCCATGTAGCCAATGGTGTAGATGTGCACCATGAGCGACACAAATGTAACCACGCACATCATCATCGCGGTGAGTCCATCGATCAGAAAACCGATTTCCATCTTTAAACCACCAACCACCATCCATGTGTAGAGGGTTTCATTGAAGCGGGCCCCATCTACCCCAACGCTCCACAGCGTTTGCGCAGACAAGATAAAAGCGACTAAAACACCCAATATCGTCAGACTGTGTGTAATGCGACGGCCCAACCAGTTCCCGCCAAAGTGGGTACCAAAAACACCAGCCAAGACTGAGCCCACCAAGGGCGCTAAGGGTACGGCTAATAAATTAGAGGTTTGAAGGGTTTGCGACATAAATTAACCCTTGAGCGTATTGAGTTCATCCACGTTGATGCTCGACTTGTTTCTAAACAACTGCACCAAGATAGCCAAACCAATAGCAGACTCAGCGGCTGCGACTGTGAGAATGAAGAAAACAAAAATCTGTCCGTGCAAATCGCCTAAGTAATGCGAAAAGGCTACGAAATTCATATTCACGGCGAGCAACATCAATTCAATCGCCATCAACAGCACGATAAGGTTTTTGCGATTCAAGAAAATGCCGATCACGGAGAGTGCAAACAAAATCGCACCCACGGTCAGGTAGTGTCCTAATGTGATGTTCATGCTGATTTCTCCGGCTCAGTGGCAGGTGCCACGTCTGGTTTAACAGGGGCCATCTTGACCAACGAAACCCTGTCACTGGCTTTCACACGCACTTGGTCTGCGGGGTTTTGTGCTTTGGTGTCTTTACGTTCGCGCAATGTCAAGGCGATTGCAGCAATTAAGGCGACCAACAAAATAAGCGCAGCAACTTGAACTGGGTACAGATATTCGGTGTAGAGCAAAACGCCCAAAGCCTTGGTGTTGGACGCCTCGGTGACTACCATGTGTCCCACTGCAACAGCAGACGAAGCAGCGTCAATTGCTAGAGGCGCGACCATCGCAGGGATTTGTGGGGTATGCGGCACAGCCACTCTAAAACCACCTAGCAACACAGCCGCCAATTCCAAAGCAATCACAGCGCCCATGGTGGCAGCCAGCGGAAAGTGCTTCCAAAAGCCCAAGCGGATGCTGTCGATATTGATATCCAGCATCATCACCACGAAGAGGAACAACACCATCACCGCACCGACGTATACCAAAACCAGTGCAATCGATAAGAACTCTGCTTCCAACAACATCCACAAGCCAGAGGCTTGGAAGAAAGCCAATACAAGGTAGAGCGCAGCGTGCACAGGGTTACGCGCGGTGATAACGCGAAAAGAAGCAAACAGCAAAACTGCTGAGAACGCATAAAAAAGAGCCGATTGAGCATCCATCATCAAATCTTTCAGCGGTATTTCGCGTCAGCCGCTTTGTTGGCGGCGATTTCTGGTTCGTAGCGGTCGCCCACTGCCAGCAACATCTCTTTGGTGAAATACAAGTCACCACGTTTCTCGCCGTGGTATTCAAAAATATGCGTCTCAACAATCGAATCCACTGGACAGCTTTCTTCACAAAAACCGCAGAAGATGCATTTGGTCAGATCGATGTCATAGCGTGTAGTACGACGTGAACCGTCGGCGCGTTGGTCGGATTCAATCGTGATGGCCATTGCAGGGCAAACGGCTTCACACAATTTACAAGCGATGCAACGCTCTTCACCGTTTTCATAGCGGCGTAAGGCATGCAAGCCACGAAAGCGTGGGGACTGGGGCGTTTTTTCTTCAGGGAATTGCACCGTGATGCTGCGCGAGAACATGTACTTGCCTGTTAAGGCCATGCCCTTGAAGAGTTCCAGCAACAAAAAGCTCGACAAAAAGTCGCGCAAAGAAAAAGCAGAGGGGCGTGTGATCGCAGTCATGATGGGTACGGCCTCAGTTCCAAATATTCCAAGGTGTTTGAATCCAAACACCTACTACCAGCAACCAGACGAGGGTGACAGGGATAAAAATCTTCCAACCCAAACGCATGATTTGGTCATAGCGGTAACGCGGGAAAGTCGCGCGCACCCACAAGAACATGGTGACGACTACAAAGGTTTTGATGCCTAACCATATCCACCCAGGCACCATGTTGAACAAGGCGTTATCTATGGGCGACAACCAGCCACCCAGGAACATGACGACGGTCAACACCGACACCAAAATCATGTTGGCGTATTCTGCCAAGAAGAACATGGCGAATGCCATGCCGGAGTATTCGATCATGTGGCCCGCGACAATTTCAGATTCGCCTTCGACCACGTCAAACGGATGGCGGTTGGTTTCAGCCAATCCAGAGATGAAGTAGACCAAGAAGATAGGTAACAAAGGCAACCAGTTCCAAGACAAGAAGTTCAAACCAATATCCGACATATTGCCTTTGGCTTGTCCCATGACGATGTCGCTCATATTGAGGCTGTTAGAGACCATCAACACAATCACAAAGCAAAAGCCCATGGCAATTTCATAGCTCACCATTTGCGCCGATGCACGCATGGCACCTAAAAAAGCGTATTTGGAGTTAGAAGCCCAGCCAGCGATGATCACACCATAGACCTCTAGTGAAGTAATCGCCATCAAAAACAAAAGGCCTGCATTGACATTGGCCAAAGCCACATCAGGACCAAATGGCACGACCGCCCAAGCAGCAAGCGCAGGCATGATGGTCATGATGGGGCCTAATAAAAACAAACCGGTAGTGGCTTGCGTGGGGATGATGATCTCTTTGGTCATCAACTTCAAAGCATCCGCAATCGGTTGCAACAAACCACCTGGGCCAGTGCGGTTAGGGCCTTTGCGAATTTGCGTGTAACCGATGGCTTTGCGTTCCCACAAAGTCAGATAAGCCACGCAACCCAGAAGTGGCAACAGAACAGCCACAATTTTCATCAGCGTCCAAAGCACGGGCCATGCGTAGTGGACCCAAAAGAAATGGGTACTCATCTGCAAACCAGAGTGATAAATCAGGTCAACCATTAAGCGGCACTCCCCGCTTTGGCATCGGCCGTCAACTGCAACGAAGCTGCACGACGCACCAAGCTGTCGAGTTGATAGATGGAGGCAATTTCAGGCTTCTCAGTTGCGGGCGTGAGATCGATAGCAACATCGCAGGCATTTGACAACCGTGATGTGATATCGGCAGGAATGGCTTTGGCACGGACTTCTTCGATCGTCTCCAACTCAAATCCAGGTACTTTGAGCATAGAACCCAACACGCGCAACACTTTCCATGCCGGACGGGTTTCACCCAAAGGCTTGACGACACCGTGGAAGCTTTGTGCGCGACCTTCGGTGTTGATAAACGTTCCAGCAGTTTCAGTGAATGGCGCGATAGGCAACAGCACATCACTGAACGCCATGTTGGTTTTGAACGAAGAAAGTGTCACCACCATCTCTGCTTTTTCTAGGGATTGAACTGCAGCTGCGCCATGCGCCATGTCGGCATGGGGTTCGGTATGCAAGAGCAATGCAGCCTTTAAACCACCACGCGCCATTTGCGCCGCGTTTTGTCCGCCGTGCGATGGGACAGCGCCCACCACTTGTGCGCCTACCGTATTAGCAGCTTCGCCCAAATAGCCCACAGTGGCGCCAGTTTGTGCGCCGATCCAGTTGGCCAATGTCAACAAGCTAGAAGCTTTTGCATGGTGTGCTGCCGCATTGCCTAACAAAATGGCTTTGCGATCACCGCTGTGCAAAGATTTTGCAATCGCTTGTGCTTGCGGGTTGTTTGCGTTACCTGACACGGGTGCAGTAGCACCGGTGAGTTGCGCCACAGCAGCAGCCACATCCGCCAATGCTTGCACCCAATTGGCAGAGTCAGAGACCATCTGTGTAGCCACTGGCATCGCCCAATCAAAAGCAACTTCGTTGATCGTATGCAACTTAGCACCATGGCGCACGGCATGGCGCAAACGTAAAGCTAACAAAGGTTGGTCTTTGCGTACGTTGGATCCAATGACCAAGGCACGCTGCAAAGTACCCAAAGAAGCAATAGAAGTTCCTAACCAACGCGCGGTGTTGTTGTGGTGGAAGTCGGATGCACGCAAACGCGCATCAATGTTTTGACTCCCTAAGCCGCGCATCAAAGCAGCGGCCAAATACAACTCTTCTGTGGTGCTGTGGGGGCTTGCCAATGTGCCGATGAATTCAGCACCGTATTGCGATTTCACACCTTGCAAACCATTGGCTACATATTCCAAAGCAGTTTGCCAATCCACGGTTTTCCACTCGCCACCTTGCTTGATCATTGGGGCAGTGAGACGGTCTTGGCTATCAAGTGCTTCGTAGCTAAAACGGTCACGGTCTGAAATCCAGCACTCGTTGACGTCTTCGTTTTCTAGTGGCACTACGCGTAAAACTTTGTTATTTTTTACCTGCACCACGAGGTTGGCACCGGTTGCATCGTGGGGGCTAATCGATTTGCGACGGCCTAATTCCCAGGTGCGCGCGCTGTAGCGGAAAGGTTTGCTGGTCAACGCGCCTACAGGGCAAATGTCAATCATGTTGCCGGACAGTTCTGAATCGACTGACTGGCCCACAAATGTTTCAATCTCTGCATGTTCACCGCGGTGCGACATGCCGAGTTCCATGATGCCAGCCACTTCTTGTCCAAAGCGCACGCAACGGGTGCAATGGATGCAACGGCTCATCTCTTCCATGCTGATGAGGGGACCCGCATCTTTGTGGAACACCACGCGTTTTTCTTCTTCGTAACGCGAAGTAGAACCACCGTAGCCCACAGCCAAGTCTTGCAACTGGCATTCGCCACCTTGGTCGCAAATCGGGCAATCGAGTGGATGGTTAATCAGCAAAAACTCCATCACCGACTTTTGCGCCTTGATCGCTTTCTCGCTCTTGGTGCGCACCACCATGCCTTGGGTCACAGGAGTGGCACACGCAGGCATGGGCTTGGGAGCTTTTTCTACATCGACCAAACACATGCGGCAGTTGGCGGCGATGCTGAGTTTCTTGTGATAACAAAAATGCGGGATGTAGGTGCCCGCTTTTTCGGCTGCATGCATGACCATGCAGCCTTCTTGGACTTCCACTTTTTTACCGTCGAGTTCGATTTCAATCATGGCACTTTTCCGTCAAACGTACGCCGGGACCATACAGGTCTTGTGCGTGATGTGGTGTTCAAATTCAGCTCTGAAATGTTTCAGCATGCCGCGCACTGGCATGGCGGCGGCGTCACCCAAGGCGCAAATGGTGCGGCCCATGATGTTTTCTGCGACGTTGTCTAGCAAGTCCATATCGCTAGGACGGCCTTCACCGCGTTCGAGTCGATCGACCATGCGCCACAACCAACCTGTACCTTCGCGGCATGGTGTGCATTGGCCGCATGACTCGTGCATGTAGAAATAGCTCAAGCGTTGCAAGCTCTTGACCATGCAACGTGAATCGTCCATGACGATGACCGCCCCTGAACCCAGCATCGATCCTGCTTTGGCAATCGAGTCGTAGTCCATGGTGATGTCCATCATGATGGATGCTGGCAACACCGGGGCAGACGATCCACCAGGAATTACTGCTTTGAGTTGACGCCCCGCGCGCACACCACCAGCAAGTTCTAGCAACTTGGTGAAGGGTGTGCCCATCGGAATTTCATAGTTACCAGGACGCTCGACATCGCCACTGATAGAGAAAATTTTGGTGCCGCCGTTATTCGGCTTACCGCATTCCAAATACGCTTGACCACCGTTGCGAATAATCCATGGCACCGCAGCAAACGTTTCTGTGTTGTTGATGGTGGTGGGCTTGCCATACAAACCATAGCTGGCAGGAAACGGTGGCTTGAAACGGGGCTGGCCTTTTTTGCCTTCGAGTGATTCGAGCAAGGCTGTTTCTTCGCCGCAAATGTAAGCACCAAAACCATGGGCTGCATGCAACTGAAATGAGAAGTTCGAGCCCATGATGTTGTCACCCAAGAAGCCCGCAGCACGCGCCTCTTCTAGTGCAGCTTCAAAGCGCTCATAGCTCTCGAAAATTTCACCATGGATGTAGTTGTAGCCCACGCTGATGCCCATGGCATACGCAGCAATGGCCATACCTTCGATCACGATATGCGGGTTGTGTTGCAAGATCTCGCGGTCTTTGCAAGTACCGGGCTCGCCTTCGTCGGAGTTACACACCAAATATTTTTGTCCAGGGAATTGGCGAGGCATAAAGCTCCACTTCAACCCCGTAGGGAAACCGGCACCACCGCGTCCGCGAAGGCCAGATTCTTTGACGATGGCAATCACTTGGTCTTGGGTAAGACCTTCACCACCATCTTTGCCCAAGATTTTGCGCAAGGCTTGGTAGCCACCGCGTGCTTCGTAGTCTTTGACGGACCAATTTTTGCCATTCAAATCTGCCAAGATTTGCGGCCCGATGTGACGACCATGGAAACAAGTTTCCGCGGCCGTGGTGTGAAATTGAGAGAGGACTTGCTCGAGGTTCATCGTCATTCTTTCACAGCACGCAAACCATCGATCAATTGGTCGATTTTGTCGTGGCTCATATAGCTGCACATATTGCGGTCATTGACCAACAACACGGGCGCGTCGGCGCAGGCACCCATGCATTCACCGGGTTGCACGGTGAACATGCCGTCCGATGTGGTTCCGCCAACATCTACACCAAGCTTCTTGCACACATATTCCAGTGCGCCTTGACCGTGGCGTAATTGGCAAGGCAAGTTGGTACACACATTGATTTTGTACTTACCCACGGGTTGCAAGTTGTACATGTTGTAGAACGTGCTGACTTCGTGCACTGCCATTGGTGCCATGTCAAGATGGGCGGCAATCGCACGCTCGCTGTCTGCACTGACAAAACCTTGTTCTTGTTGCACGATAGCCAAACACGCCATGACCGCAGATTGTTTTTGGTCATCGGGATATTTAGCCAACTCGCGATCGAAGCGTGCAATCGTTGCAGCCGATAGCGGCGTACTGTGGAGGGTGGTATCAGAACTCATCGGTCAATTTCCCCGAACACAATGTCCATCGTGCCGATCACCGCCACGGTGTCAGCAATCATGTGGCCACGGGCCATCTCATCCATGGCAGCCAAATGGACAAAGCCAGGCGCACGGATCTTCAAACGATAGGGCTTGTTAGCGCCATCGCTCACTAAATAAATACCAAATTCGCCCTTAGGGTGCTCGACTGCGGCATAGGCCTCGCCTTCAGGGACGTGGAATCCTTCGGTGAAGAGTTTGAAATGGTGGATCAACTCTTCCATGTTGGACTTCATGCCTTCGCGGCTTGGTGCTGCGACTTTGTGGTTGTCGGTGATCACAGGGCCCGGGTTCACACGTAACCAATCGACGCACTGCTTGATGATGCGATTGGACTGGCGCATTTCTTCCACGCGAACCAAATAGCGGTCGTAGCAGTCACCAGTTTTACCAACTGGGATATCGAAATCCATGCGGTCGTAGACGTCATACGGCTGGTGCTTGCGCAAGTCCCATGCAACACCTGAACCACGCAACATAGCGCCCGTAAAGCCTAAGTTCTTGGCACGCTCTGGCGTGACGATGCCGACATCCACCAAGCGCTGTTTCCAAATGCGGTTGTCAGTGAGCAAAGTTTCGTATTCGTCGACCAACTTGGGGAAGCGTTGCGTGAAGTCATCGATGAAATCGAGCAACGAGCCTTGGCGGTTTTCGTTCAAGCGCGCCATGGCTTTGGCATTGCGAATTTTGTTGGCCTTGTATTGCGGCATGGTGTCTGGCAAATCGCGGTAGACACCACCTGGGCGGAAGTAAGCCGCATGCATACGTGCGCCAGAAACTGCTTCGTACATATCGAACAAGTCTTCGCGCTCGCGAAAACAATAAATCAAAATATTCATCGCACCACAGTCAAAACCATGGCAACCGAGCCACAGCAAGTGGTTTAGTAAACGAGTGATTTCGGCATACATCACGCGGATGTACTGCGCGCGGATAGGCACATCGAGGCCCATCATTTTTTCGATAGCCAAACAATACGCGTGTTCGTTACACATCATCGACACATAGTCGAGACGGTCCATATAAGGCAAGGATTGGATATAGGTTTTACTCTCAGCCAACTTTTCAGTGGCGCGATGCAATAAGCCGATGTGAGGGTCTGCGCGTTGCACGACCTCGCCATCTAACTCCAGCACTAAACGTAATACGCCGTGGGCGGCAGGATGCTGCGGGCCTAAATTGAGGGTGTAATTTTTGATATCAGCCATGATCAGTGGATGCCGCCATAGTTGTCTTCACGGATGATGCGAGGCGTGATCTCACGCAGCTCGATCGTGACCGGTTGGTAGATCACACGTTTTTGTTCTGCGTCGTAACGCATTTCCACATGACCTGATGTGGGGAAATCTTTGCGGAATGGATGGCCGATAAAACCGTAGTCGGTCAAGATGCGGCGCAAATCCAAATGGCCTTCAAAGACGATGCCAAACAAATCAAAGGCTTCGCGCTCAAACCAGTTAGCGGAATTCCAAATGTCGTTGACCGATGCAATGACAGGCACGTCGTCACTCACCACAAAGCTGCGCACACGCAAACGCCAGTTGTGCGCAATCGACAGCAAATGGCTGACGACTGCAAACCGCGGCGCATCGGTGAATTTAGAGTGCGCACCGTCTTTGTATTGCGAATAATCTAAGCCACACAAGTCGATGAGTTGCTCAAAGCCTAAACGCGCATCGTCACGCAAGGTTTGCGCTACAGCGTGGTAGTTGACAGGGGCTACGGTGAGCGTGAGTTCACCCAAAGCAGAGTCCAAGTGTTCAATTTTGTCGCCTAACACTTCGTGTAGCGCGGCCTCTAAGGTCTGAATGGAATGACTCATAGTGTTTTCCGTTCAGCGGGCAATGGTGTTTTCACGGCGGATCTTGCTTTGCAATTGCAAGATGCCATAAAGCAATGCTTCTGCAGTAGGCGGGCAACCCGGCACATACACATCGACGGGAACCACGCGGTCACAACCACGCACCACGGAATAGCTGTAGTGGTAATAGCCACCTCCATTGGCACACGAACCCATCGACAAGACCCAACGGGGCTCAGACATTTGGTCATACACCTTGCGCAACGCAGGTGCCATCTTGTTACACAAAGTGCCGGCCACGATCATCAAATCCGATTGGCGTGGGCTGGGGCGAAACAGCATGCCGAAGCGGTCGATGTCGTAGCGCGCTGCGCCAGCGTGCATCATCTCCACCGCACAACAAGCCAAGCCAAAGGTCATAGGCCATAAAGAGCCTGTTTTAGCCCAATTCACCACCGAGTCATACGAGGTGGTGATGAAGCCTTCTTTGAAAACGCCTTCAATTGCCATGAAACTTCCTTATTCCCAATCGAGGGCTCCCTTGATCCACATGTAGGCAAAGCCCAACACGAGAATGGCAAGGAAGATCATCATGTCGACAAAACCCAACCAGCCGATTTCTTTGAGCGCCACCGCCCAAGGAAACAAAAATGCAATTTCCAAATCGAACAAGATGAACAAAATGGCAATGAGGTAGTAGCGCACGTCGAACTTCATGCGCGCGTCTTCGAAGGCTTCAAAGCCGCATTCGTAAGGGGAATTTTTGGCGGGATCTGGGCGATTAGGGCCCAAGATAAAACCGATAACCTGTGGCGCCACACCGATGGCTAAACCTACAAGAATAAATAAAAGAACGGGGAGGTACTGCTCTAAGCTCATCGCGATCTCGCGTTTGGACTAACTCTATCCATGGTGCCGTCGGCGAGACTCGAACTCGCACAGCTTTCGCCACTACCCCCTCAAGATAGCGTGTCTACCAATTTCACCACGACGGCCTTGGGATGCTTTTCATGAAGCGAAGAGGGATAACGCTACCTGAACAGCCTCACAGTTTACCCTGAAAAGCATGCGACTCCCCCTCAGGAACCCGCATTTACGCTTACTTCTCCCTTACTTAGTGGGGATTTGTGCGGCACCAGAGGCTGGTACAGCCGCAGGCGCAGGAACTGCACTCGCCGCGTCGGAAGAAACAGGCGCTACCACTGCGTTTTCAAGCACGCTACCACCCGTTGCTGGACGCAAATTACCAAAGTAAGCCAAGCCCAATGTGCAAACAAAAAACACAGTAGCAAGTACGCCTGTGGTACGTGACAAAAAGTTAGCACCTCCGCTCGCACCGAACAAGCTACCGGAGCTGCCGCTACCAAATGCCGCGCCCATATCAGCGCCTTTGCCGTGTTGCACCAAGATCAAACCGATCATGCCTAAAGCAGACAACAGTTGTAGCAATTGAATAATGTTTAAAACCAATCCCATGGGAACTCCGAAAAATAAATCTAACTCAACGCGCCGCAGCCGCGATGATGGTCAAAAAGTCTGCCGGCTTCAAAGCTGCACCACCAATCAATCCACCGTCAATATCTGTTTGCGCCAGTAAATCTGAGGCATTGGCAGCATTCATGCTGCCGCCGTAAAGAATCTTTACCCGCTTCGCTTGCTCTGAGGCCGCTTGGAGTTGCGCACGCAACACCGCATGAACAGCTTGGGCCTCTTGTGGCGATGCGGTCTTGCCTGTACCAATCGCCCACACAGGCTCATAGGCCAAAACGATTTCGCTGATGCAATGCCCATTGGTATGGATCACCGCAGCGAGTTGGCGTTTGACGACATGCTCCGTCTGCCCTGCCTCACGCTCAGCCAAGGTTTCACCCACACAGACGATGGGCGTGATGCCTGCTGACAAAGCGCTTTTCGCTTTCAATGCCACTTGTTCATCTGTCTCGCCGTGGTACTGGCGACGCTCTGAATGGCCAACGATGGCATAACGGACCGCGAAATCCTTCAACATTGCCGCAGAGGTTTCACCGGTATAAGCACCCTGGGCATGTACCGACACGTCTTGCACGCCAAGCGCAACACCCGTGTTGTGCACGAGTTGCTGCACTTGCGCCACATAGATGGCGGGCACACACACGGCCACATCCGCATGTTTGCCGTCCAATGCTGCCGACAAGCCATCTTGAATGCCAGACAACAGAGCCTGATTGGCAGCCAAGCTGCCATTCATTTTCCAATTGCCAGCGATCAACTTGCGCATCATGTTTTCACTCAATCATTAATGTGAGTGGTCGCCGTCTTTGTGGTCATGGCCATGGTTGCCGTGGTCATGGTTGTGGCCATCGTGGTCACCGCCATGTCCATGGTCTGCAGGAGGCGCTTCTGGACGCTCCATCAAAGCCTTCATCGACAACTTGACGCGGCCTTTTTCGTCGGTCTCGAGCACTTTGACGCGCACGATTTGGCCTTCTGCCAAGACATCTGTCACCTTGCCAATGCGCTCATGGCTGATTTGGCTGATGTGCAACAAACCGTCTTTGCCAGGCAACAAGTTGACCAACGCACCGAAGTCCAAGATCTTGGTGATCGGGCCTTCGTAGATCTTGCCGATTTCGACTTCAGCAGTGATCTCTTCGATGCGACGTTTGGCTTCTTGCGCCTTGGCGCCGTCCGTCGCGGCGATGGTGATGGTGCCGTCCTCTTCGATGTTGATTTGTGTACCGGTTTCTTCGGTCAACGCACGGATAGTGGCGCCGCCTTTGCCGATGACGTCGCGGATCTTCTCGGGATTGATCTTCATGGTGAACAGCTTAGGTGCGAAGTCAGAGACTTCGGTCTTGGCTTCGCCCATAGCGGCTTGCATTTTTTCCAAGATGTGCATGCGTGCTTCTTTGGCTTGGGCCAAAGCGACTTGCATGATTTCTTTGGTAATGCCTTGGATCTTGATGTCCATTTGCAAAGCTGTAATGCCGTTGGTCGTGCCGGCTACTTTGAAGTCCATGTCGCCTAAATGATCTTCATCACCCAAGATGTCGGTCAACACCGCAAAGCGGTTGGCTTCTTTGATCAAGCCCATGGCGATACCGGCCACGTGGGCTTTCATAGGAACGCCAGCGTCCATCATGGACAAACAGCCACCGCAGACAGATGCCATCGACGATGAGCCGTTAGATTCTGTGATTTCAGACACCACGCGCATGGTGTAAGGGAACTCTTCTTTAGTTGGCAGCACAGCGGCTAAAGCGCGCTTGGCCAAACGGCCGTGACCGATTTCACGACGCTTGGTGCTACCCATGCGACCGACTTCGCCCGTGGCAAAGGGAGGCATGTTGTAGTGCAGCATGAAGCGGTCTTCGTATTCACCGGCCAATGCGTCGATACGTTGTGCATCGCGCTCGGTACCCAAAGTGGTGACCACCAAGGCTTGGGTTTCGCCACGCGTGAACAAAGCAGAACCGTGGGTACGTGGCAACACGCTGTTGCGAATTTCGATGGGGCGCACAGTGCGCGTGTCGCGACCATCGATACGGGGCTCGCCCGCCAAAATTTGGCTACGCACGATGCGCGCTTCGATGTCGAACAACATGGATTCGACTTTGACGGAATCAAACTCGACGCCATCAGCCTTCAATGCTGTCATGGTGTGGGCATAGGCTTCACGGCAAGCTTGTGTGCGCGCTTGCTTGTTGCGAATTTGGTATGCGGCTTTGAGCTTTTCGTCGGCGTGGGCGCCGACCTTGGCGATCAAAGGCTCGTCTTTTTCAGCGGCTTTCCAGTCCCACACGGGTTTGCCAGCGTCACGCAAGAGTTCGTGGATGGCGTTGATCGCGATATTGCCTTGCTCATGGCCAAAGACCACCGCGCCCAACATCACTTCTTCTGACAACTGCAGCGCTTCTGACTCGACCATCAACACAGCAGATTCGGTACCAGCTACGACGAGGTCCATCTGGCTGTCTTTGCGTTGGGTCTGGCCTGGGTTCAAGACGTATTCGCCGTTGATGTAACCCACGCGTGCAGCACCGATCGGGCCGTTGAATGGAATGCCTGACACACCTAAAGCGGCGGACACGGCGATCAATGCAGCGATGTCGGAATCAACTTCTGGGTTGAGCGACAAGGTGTGCACCACGACGTGGACTTCGTTGTAGAAGCCTTCTGGGAACAAGGGGCGGATAGGACGGTCGATCAAACGGCTAGTCAGCGTCTCGTGCTCGCTAGGCTTGGCTTCGCGCTTGAAAAAGCTGCCAGGAATCTTGCCCGCGGCGTATGTTTTCTCGATGTAGTCGACGGTCAATGGAAAGAAGTCTTGACCAGGCTTGGCAGACTTCGAGGCAACGACAGTGGCGAGCACCACGGTGTCTTCGATGTTGACGATGACGGCGCCGCCGGATTGACGGGCGATTTCGCCAGTTTCCATGGTGACCGAATGCTGGCCCCACTGAAAGGTTTTGGTAACTTTATTAAAAATAGACATGTGTCTTCCTTATGGTTTGGGAGGAACCCGGTGCAGCACACGATGCCATTCCAGAAAAGCGTTCTTTTTTGGAATGACACAGCTTCGATCTGCGCCTCGACTTCTTCCGAGAGTGAATGTCGCTAAGTGCAACAAGTGCAAAACGCCTGAGCTATGGAAATAACTCAGGCGTTTGTCATGGGCTTAGACGATTACTTACGCAGACCAAGTTTGGTGATCAGCGCAGAGTAACGGTCGAAGTCTTTGGACTTGAGGTAGTCAAGCAATTTGCGACGACGGCTCACCATACGCAACAAGCCGCGGCGACCGTGGTGGTCTTTGGCGTGTGTCTTGAAGTGGGGGGTGAGTTCGTTGATACGGGCGGTCAAAAGTGCAACTTGCACTTCAGGGCTACCTGTGTCTTTCGCGGCGCGCGCGTTGTCTTTGACAACTTCAGCAATTTTTGCAGTCAGCATGGTTTTTTTCCTTAAATATTTGACTTGCGTTGGGCCGTGGAAGTTGGCCCAACGTGCGCCTCGCCTGAAAGCAAAGCCCGCAGAGTATAGCACTTTTGGGTGATTTCTAGCTTCGCCGCCCGGCAACGCAGTTATGGAGCCGTCAGAGTTAGGGTCTTTGCATTTGGCACTGACTTGGCATCTGCGCCGTCTCGGGGCTCAGCGTTTTGATGACGCGAAAGCCATAACTAGACCCCTCGACATCAAACGGCACCCCCGGTTCTCCCTGGTGGTCCATAAGTCCCACAACCAAAGACTGCTGGAACTGATGGTCTGAGGGCCGCATAAACCCGCGTTGGCCAAATTTTTCTATCTGTACCCGCTCCAAAGCCTTGGCAACCGGAATGGCAGAAACAGACTGGGAGGTTTCTATCGCCTGCACCAAAGCTTCGACCATCAACTGCATGCGCATATGGACGTAGTCATCCAAGGGCTGGGGGAAACGCTGACGAAACGCACGGTAAAAATCTCCCGAGGCCTTGCCCGCGACGTTGGGCAACCAATCGGCCACAGCCACCACGCGACCGACGCCCGACATGCCAATGGCTGCAGGCGCACCCAAGGCGTTACCGTAAAAGGTGTAGAACTTGCCCTCAAAACCCACATCACGCGCCGCTTTGATGAGCAAACTCAAATCGTTGCCCCAATTACCAGTAATGACCGCGTCTGCCCCACTCGCCTTGATCTTGGTGGCGTAGGGCAAAAAGTCTTTGACGCGCCCTACGGGGTGCAACTCTTCGCCCACCAAAACTATATCTGGCCGTTGCAAGACCAATTGGCGCTTGGCTTCGCGCAACACGGTTTGGCCAAAACTGTAGTCTTGGCCGATCAAATACATGCGGTGCACCTGACGGTCTTTTTGTAGCACTTGCATCAAAGCTGCCATACGCATGTCTGAGTGGGCATCAAAACGAAAGTGCCAAAAGCTGCAGCGCTCGTTGGTCAAAGCGGGATCGACGGCGGAGTAATTCAAGAAGAGAACGCGTTTGCCTGGCTCACGCGCGTTGTGCTTGTTGAGTGCGTCGACCAATGCCAAAGCTACTGCCGAACTATTGCCTTGCAAAACAAAACCCGCCCCGTCGTCGATCGCGCTGCGCAAAACACTTAAAGCTTCTTCGGTTTGGCTTTTGCTGTCGTAACGGGTGATCACGAGTTTGCGCGCGCCTTGCGGCAAACGCACGCCTCCACGCTGGTTGACGCGCTCGACGGCCCATTGCAGGTTTCGGTAAACAGCTTCGCCAGTGTTGCCAAAGGGGCCACTTAGGCCTTCGATCAGCGCTAATTGGATGGGGGGCTGTTCAGCGCCTAGCCCGATTCCAAAAGTTAAAAGGGTCAAGGCCAGCAGTAACTTGGTTTTTAGAAGAAAACGCATTGAAAAATTGAAGTCTTGATCCGTGGAAGTGCGTTGCTTTAATCAACCAAAGGCCAACGTGGCTTGACGTCAAAGCTGTAATTTTTCTGCGCCAGCGATGGTTGTGTTTGCAATCGCATGGCCGCGGCCATGGCGATCATGGCGCCGTTATCGGTGCACAAATGCAATTCGGGGTAATGCACCCGCACACCGCGCTTGGCACAGGCCGCGTTGAGCTGGGCACGCAAACGGCGGTTGGCACCGACGCCACCGGCAACCACCAAACGGTCTAGCCCCGTGTCTTGTAAAGCAGACAGCGACTTTTTCAAAAGCACTTCCACAATCGCTGCTTCTGTAGAAGCGGCTAGGTCTGCCTTGTGCTTGTCTAAATCGTCACCCAGTTTTTTGGCTTGGGTCATCACCGCAGTTTTGAGACCTGCGAATGAGAAATCCAAATTGCCGCTGTGCAACAAAGGTCGGGGCAATTTAAAGGCGGCTGGGTCACCCGTCTGCGCCAACTGAGACAAAGCCGGACCACCCGGATAGCCAAGCCCTAAAAGCTTGGCCGATTTATCGAAAGCTTCGCCCGCAGCGTCGTCAATCGTTTCACCCAGCAGGACATATTGCCCCACCGCGTCCACGCGCATTAACTGCGTGTGTCCGCCCGAGACGAGCAATGCAACAAACGGAAATTGCGGTGGATCGGCACTTAAAAAAGGTGACAGCAAATGCCCTTCTAAATGGTGCACGCCAATGACAGGTTTTTGCAAAGACGCCCCCAGCGCACATGCCACACCGGCACCCACCAGCAAGGCGCCAGCCAATCCAGGGCCGCGGGTGTACGCCACGACATCAACATCCGACAAATTTTTATGCGACTCGGCCATGACTTCGCGCGTCAAGGGAATCACACGGCGAATATGGTCGCGACTGGCCAACTCAGGCACAACGCCACCATAGGCTTGGTGCATGGCGATCTGGCTGTAAAGCGCATGCGATAGCAGCCGGGGCATTGCATGAACGGCTTGAGGTTTTGGGTGCGCGTCGCCGTCCAAACGAACGGCTAACTCTGCCTCCACCAAAGCCACGCCTGTCTCATCGCAAGAAGATTCAATTCCGAGTATCAACATAGTGTTGGAGTTTATGCGTCACACAAATAGAAAGCGACCACCAGACTGTTGCCAGCCTGCATGGTCGCTACTTGCAAGTGATGTGCTTATTTCTTAGCAGCCGCTAAGGTAGCGTTGAGCGTTGCACTGGGTCGCATCACTGCGGCAACTTTAGTCAGGTCAGGCATGTAGTAACCGCCAATGTCCACAGGCTTGCCTTGGACAACCTTGAGCTCGTCGACAATTTTTTGCTCGTTAGCGGCCAAGGATTTGGCTAATGGCGCGAAATGCGCTTGCAAGTCTTTGTCGTCGGTTTGCGCAGCCAACTCTTGGGCCCAATAGAGCGCCAAATAAAACTGGCTGCCACGGTTGTCCAACTCACCGGTTTTGGTGGACGGGTTCTTGTTGTTGTCCAACAATTTTCCGGTAGCGGTGTCCAAAGTTTTGGCCAAAATTTTGGCTTTTTGGTTATTGGTTTTGATGCCCAACTCTTCCACGCTCACAGCCAAAGCCAAGAACTCGCCGAGTGAATCCCAACGCAAATGGTTTTCTTCCACCAACTGCTTGACATGCTTGGGAGCAGAACCGCCAGCACCTGTTTCGTACATGCCGCCGCCTGCCATCAAAGGCACGATGGAAAGCATCTTGGCACTGGTGCCGAGTTCCATGATGGGGAACAAATCGGTCAGATAGTCACGCAAGATATTGCCGGTGACCGAGATGGTGTCCATGCCACGCACTACGCGCTCCAAGGTGTAACGCATGGCGCGCACTTGCGACAGGTGTTGGATTTCAAGACCCGTGGTGTCGTGGTCTTTCAAATAGAGTTCGACCTTTTTGATCAACTCGTTTTCATGCGGACGGTAGGGGTCTAACCAGAACACAGCAGGTGCGCCTGAATTGCGGGCGCGGGTCACGGCTAATTTCACCCAATCGCGAATCGGTGCGTCTTTCACTTGGCACATACGCCAGATATCGCCCTCCTCCACGTTTTGCGACAACAGCACTTCGCCCGTGGCGATGTCGACGATACGGGCTTCGCCAGCTTCGCTGATCTCGAAGGTTTTGTCGTGTGAGCCGTACTCTTCGGCTTGCTGCGCCATCAAACCGACGTTGGGCACAGTGCCCATGGTGCGGGGATCAAAGTTGCCGTTGGTTTTACAGAAGTTGATAACCTCTTGGTAAATACGCGCGAAGGTGCTCTCTGGAATCAAAGCCTTGGTGTCCTTGGGCTTGCCGTCAGCGCCCCACATCTTGCCGCCGATACGGATCATGGCGGGCATAGACGCATCCACAATCACGTCGTTAGGTGCATGCAAATTAGAGATACCTTTGGCGGAATCAACCATCGCCAATTCAGGACGGTGTTCGTGGCAAGCGTGCAGGTCGCGGATGACCTCATCGCGCTTGGAAGCTGGCAAAGTTTCTAGCTTGTCATACAGGTTGACCAAGCCGTTGTTGACATTGACACCCAGTTCGTCAAACAACTTGTCGTGCTTGGCAAAAGCCTCCTTGTAGAAGATACGAACAGCGTGTCCAAAAACGATGGGGTGGGAAACCTTCATCATGGTGGCCTTGACGTGCAAGGAGAGCATCAAGCCGGTTTTGCGGGCGTCTTCGAATTGTTCTTCGTAGAAATCGCACAGCGCTTTTTTGCTCATGTACATGCTGTCGATGATCTCGCCAGCCTGTAGTTTGGTCAAAGGCTTAAGCACAACGGTTTTGCCGCTCTTGGTGACGAGGTCCATCTTGACATCGCGCGCTTTGTCGAGCGTCATCGACTTTTCGCCGTGGTAGAAATCGCCGGTCTTCATATGCGCCACGTGGGTACGCGAAGCCATGCTCCACTCGCCCATGCTGTGGGGGTTTTTGCGGGCGTAGTTTTTAACGGCGGCGGGAGCACGACGGTCCGAGTTACCTTCGCGCAAGACAGGGTTCACAGCACTACCCAAACACTTGGAATAACGCGCGCGAATGGCTTTGTCTTCGTCGGTCTTGGGATCTTCTGGGAAGTCTGGAAGCTTGTAGCCCTTGCCTTGCAATTCTTTGATGCAACCCACCAATTGGTGCACCGAGGCGCTGATGTTGGGTAGCTTGATGATGTTGGTGTCAGGCAAGAGTGTCAGACGTCCGAGTTCCGCCAAGTTGTCAGGCACTTTTTGCGCGTCGGTCAAAAACTCAGGGAACTCGCCCAATATGCGGGCCGCAACCGAGATATCGCTCTCCACCACGTCTATGCCTGCAGGCGCCGTAAAGGTGCGGATGATGGGTAAAAAAGCGTGGGTTGCCAAATATGGCGCTTCGTCGGTCAGGGTATAGATGATTTTGGATTTGTCAGCAGCCATGGTGCACTCGTAGTTTTTAATCGGAGAAAACAGCTCGTTGGGGCCTTGTTGGCGCACAACTTGCAATGATTGTAAGACCCCATTCCAGCCCTCTATGTCCATCAAACGACCCAAGCCCACCCCGCCTCCCGCATTGCGGATCGTGGTGGTCGCGCCAGATTTGGAAATAGAAGACCCAAACGACGACCACGCGCGGACCCAGGCCGAACGGTCCCGCGCCTTGCGTATTGGCTTACTCGAGAGCGGTTTTAACCTGATCGCCACCCTGCCCGCCGACGTGTTTTTAGCGGACCGCATCAGCCAGCTCCAACCCGACTTGATCATCGTCGACGCCGAGTCTGAAGCGCGTGATGCCTTGGAGCATGTGGTTTTCGCCACCCGCGACGCGCGTCGTCCTATCGTGCTCTTCACCGACGACAACGACACCACCCACGTACGCGACGCAGTTGCAGTTGGCGTGTCAGCCTATATCGTTGACGGACTCTCTAGCACCCGCATCCGACCCATCTTGGACGTAGCGATGGCGCGCTTTGAATATGAGCAACGCCTGCGTTTAGAGCGCGACGACGCGCGCAGCGCCCTACAAGAGCGCACTGTGGTCGATCGCGCCAAGGCGTTGCTGATGGAGCGCCAAGGTTTGAGTGAAAAAGAAGCTTTCACCAAACTCAGGAAAGCCGCCATGGATAAGGGACTGAAGATCGG
>CANBZB010000005.1 GCA_947373745.1 Burkholderiales bacterium
TGGCTGTGCGCGAGTCGGGCATGGCGGAGTTGCTACCGAGCGTTCGCGTTGTGGTGTTTGATGAAGCGCACCAACTCAATGAAACTGGTGTGAACTTTTTAGGCCAACAACTCAGTACCTCACAACTGCTTGACTTGACCCGTGACCTTTTGGCGACGGGTTTACAACTCGCCCGAGGTTTTGCGGACTGGCAAGGTTTGGCGTCCGCGCTTGAATTGAGTGCCAGAGATTTACGTTTGTTGGCGGGGCAGCGTCATGCTGCAACCAAGATCAAGTGGGTCGAACCAACGCCAGAGGGAATTGCCGCTGATGCTTGGCAACATGCCTTACAAGGTGTTTACCAAGCTGCGGACCACATTGCACAATCTTTGGAGACTGTGATCGAAGTTGCGCCCGATTTCTTGCGACTACAAGAACGCATGGTGGATGTGATGCAGCGCGTGTCACTGTTCGCCAAGCCATGTGAGTCGCAAACGGTTCGGTGGTTGGATGTGACTGCGTCGCAAATGCGCTTGATGCAAGCACCTTTAGATATTGCAGACACCGTGCGAGAGCGTTTGCTCAAGCAGTCGGTTGTTTCAAATACTACCGAACACGCCAAAGCAGTTGCCAACGCAGAAACGACAGCAAATCCGGCCCCAACTTTGCACAGCGTTAATGATGAAGCGCCATGGCTAGATGAAGAAATAGCAAAACCCCGAAGCTGGATTTTTACCTCCGCTACCTTGGGCGATGAACCAACTTTGCGGTGGTTCACTGAACCTTGCGGCTTAGAGTCTGCCCAAGTCTTGCGGGTGGAAAGTCCTTTTGACTATCCAAGTCAAGCTGCCATGTATGTTCCAAGAGACATCGTGCGCCCCAACGATCCTGCGCACAGTGCGCAAGTCGCACGACTGGCGAGTGCCGCGGTACGGGCGCTGGGCGGCAAAACTTTGGTGCTCACCACCACCTTGCGCGCTTTGCGTGCGATTGGGGACGCTATGAAGCAGCAGCTAGATGGCTCGGGGATAGAAGTATTGATGCAAGGCGAATGGCCTAAGCGCGAATTGATGGCCCGCTTTCAAGAAGCAACCCCAGAGCAGGGCGGTTGTGTGCTGGTCGCTTCGGCCACTTTTTGGGAAGGCTTTGATGTTCCTGGCGATGCACTGCAACTGGTGATCATCGACAAACTACCGTTTCCACCCCCTAATGACCCGATTGTTGAAGCACGGGGTAAACGTCTAGAAGCGCAGGGAAGAAGCCCATTCAATGACTTTTTTGTGCCTGAGGCGGTAATCGCTTTGAAACAAGGTGCGGGCCGCTTGATACGGCGTGAGACAGACCGAGGGGTTTTGGTCGTGTGCGACAACCGGCTCGCTACCACTGGCTATGGCAAGCGACTATTGGCCGCTATGCCGAACATGCGCCAACTCCATACACAAGAAGAACTACGCCAAGCGCTTGAAGCCCTCTAAAACTACCAAGGCTTCCACCAAGGTTTTTTAGTCTTGTGCCGCTCTGGGTAAAGCAGTTTGCTGTTTGGGTAAGTGCTGTCGAGTACGCGGCGTGTGTCGTCACGCAGTTGGTCTAAACCTAATTTGTCGTAACACTGGAACATCAGGAACAAAGCTTCTTCGACGGCAGGCACATCGCGGTACTCTTGAACGGCAGCCTGCGCGCGGTTTAATGCGGCCACATAAGCGCCGCGTTTGTAGTAGTACCTGGCCACATACACATCAGAGCGTGCCAAAGAGTTTTTGATAAACGCCATGCGCATCTTGGCGTCGGGTGTGTATTTGGAATTGGGGAAACGCAGGGTCAATTCGCGGAATGCTTCGAAAGATTCTTTCGCTTGTTTCGGATCGCGCTCAGCGACGTCTTCGTCCGTGATGGCAGAAAACAAACCTAAGTCTTCATTGAAATTCACCAGGCCTTTGAGATACAGGGCGTAGTCCATCGCTGGACTTGCGGGATGCAATTTAATAAATCGGTCTAGTGTTGCAACCGCTTGCACGGGTTCTTTGGTTTTGTATTGGGCCCAAGCTTTGTCTAGCTGCGCTTGTTGTGCGATAGCGGTGCCAGCCGCGCGGCCTTCCAGTTTTTCGTAGTAGCCAATGGCTTTGTCATAAGCGCCAGCGGCGAGCTCGTCTTTGGCTTCTTGGTATAGCTTGTCGACTGACCAAGATTTGGTCAGATCGTTCTCAATGGCGCATGCACCTAAAAGAATCGCACCCGCCACGCTGAAACATCGCGCCAGAGCCGATAATTTGTAACTAATCACCACAGGCCATCCTCTTGAAGCAAATTCAACCCATTCTATCGGCTCCATTGCTGCCCACCTCACTTGCGCAGTCAGATGTATTGCCTGAAGACATCGTTGATTTAGTTGAAGGGCCAGAACTAGAACAGCGTGACTTGGTGATTCCTGCCACCATGCATGGAGAGCGTCTAGACCGTGCGTTGGCGCAATTGCTACCTGAGTTTTCGCGGAGCTACTCGCAACAACTTTTGGCAGAAGCCTGTGTGACCTGTGTGCTGCCTGAAGCAAGGGTGATCAACAAGCCGTCCATCAAGGTGCGTGCTGGCGAGCATTACCAAGTTGTTTTGCGTCCTACGCCGCAAAGCCAAGCGTTCAAACCAGAAGACATTGCACTAGAAGTTATCTACGAAGACGCAGACTTGAGGGTGCTCAACAAACCTGCTGGTTTGGTAGTGCATCCTGCGCCGGGTAACTGGAGTGGCACATTGCTCAACGGCTTGTTAGCCTTAGACCCGCAGGCTGTCATGTTGCCGCGCGCCGGCATCGTGCACCGTCTAGACAAAGACACCAGCGGCTTGATGGTGGTGGCACGCACGCGAAAAGCTATGGACGCTTTGGTCGCCATGATCGCGGAGCGAGAAGTGCACCGCGAATATTTAGCAGTGGCCTATCGCAAATGGAACTCTTCCAATCCATTACGCGAAGTCGAAGGTGCTATTGGTCGTGATTACCGCAATCGCTTGCGCATGGCTGTTGTCGATCTTGAGCGCTTGCCAGGTAAACCAGCCCACACCAGTTTTGAATGCCTGAGCTCGCAGGAAGAGGCCTGCTTGATGCGTTGCGTTTTACACACGGGACGCACCCACCAAATTCGCGTGCATATGGCCCATATCGGCCACCCCTTGTTAGGTGACGCCATGTATGCAGGTCCTATGCAGATGGGTATTACCAGGCAGGCCCTGCATGCGTACCGCCTGCGGTTTATCCATCCGATCTCTGGCGAGCCTTTGGCTTTTGAGGCACCTATCCCCACAGATATGCGCGAATTGTTAGACCAATTGGGTTTGCAATTGGGCTTAGCCAAGCCTTGAATCAGGGCGATTGAAGGCCTTGGAGCAGCCTTTCATAAGCCTAATCGCGGCAAGGCGCCTCGGGTAGAATGCCCCCTCGCGCTTGTGAAAGCGCTGAGTCCTTTGGCTCTGTCTAGACTAACCCCGGAAACTTCACGATGAACACCGCGGATGCCAAGCGTGTCCTTGAGACCGCATTAATTTGCTCTCACCAACCTATTCAGCCACGCGAATTACGCGTGTTGTTTGATGACGCCTTGGGTGTTGACACCATCAAAACCTTGCTCGAAGAGTTGCAGCTCGAATGGACACAACGTGGCGTCGAGTTGGTTCAAGTCGCAACTGGTTGGCGCTTTCAAAGCCGCCCTGAAATGCGCGAATATCTCGACCGTCTCAACCCCGAAAAACCCCCCAAATACACCCGTGCGGCGATGGAAACCTTGGCCATCATTGCCTACCGCCAGCCTGTCACGCGTGGCGACTTAGAAGACATCCGCGGCGTCACCATCAACTCTTTGGTGCTCAAGCAACTCGAAGACCGTGGATGGGTAGAAGTGATTGGCCACCGCGAAACGGTGGGTCGTCCCGCCTTGTTTGCCACCACACGACAATTTTTGGATGACCTTGGATTGGCCTCCCTTGACCAATTGCCTGTGTATGACACTGCGCAGGCGCAGGCAAATGCTTTTGCGCAACTGAATTCAGAAGATGACAGTGCGCAACTCTCTATTGAAGAAGCTTCTTCTGATGTAAATGCTGATGAAACGCAAGCCCCTGAAACTGTGACTTCCACCGAACCACATGGCGAAGAAGGTGGCGAGTCACCCACCGAAATCGCTAGCGACACCCAGTCAGAAAACGACAATCTCCCCCATGACGCCTGATCCCAAAGACATTCCTTTGGTCCCAGCAGACGAAGAAGAAGCCTCCCGCATTGAATTCTCAGACGTAGTGTCTGGCCAGTTCGATGCGGAACTGGCCAAAGAAGACGCCGCGCCGCTCAAGCGCGTGCTTTTGCCGCAAGCGGAATCACCCAAATTGCACAAAGTCTTAGCCCAATCGGGTTTGGGTTCGCGCATCGAGATGGAGCGACTCATCGCCGATGGCCATGTGTCCGTCAACCAAGAGCCCGCGCACGTAGGCCAACGGGTGCAGTTTGGCGACCAAATCAAAGTCAACGGCAAGTTGGTCAAGGTGCGTATTGCGCCTCCTGCCCCCCGAGTGATTGCTTATCACAAGCCTGCTGGCGAAGTGGTGACGCATGACGACCCACAAAACCGTCCCACCGTTTTTCGCCGTTTGCCGCGTCTGTACCAAGGCAAGTGGCAATCGGTCGGCCGTTTGGACTTGAACACCGAAGGCCTGTTGCTTTTGACCAGTTCTGGCGAACTCGCCAACCAACTCATGCACCCGCGTTTTGGCTTGGAGCGTGAATACGCGGTGCGTTCATTGGGCAAGTTGAGCAACGAACAAAAACAAAGCCTGCTCGATGGCATCACCCTAGAAGACGGCTTGGCCCAATTTGGTTCGATCGAGGAGGGCGGTGGCGAAGGTTCCAACTGCTGGTATCGGGTCACGATTTCCGAAGGGCGCAACCGCGAAGTGCGTCGTATGTTCGAGGCGGTTGGGCATGCCGTCAGTCGCTTGATTCGTATCCGTTATGGCGCCATGGTGCTGCCGCGCGGGCTCAAGCGCGGTGCTTTTGTCGAATTACGTGAATACGATATCCGTGCTTTGATGCAAGCCGCCGGCGCCAAAGCGCCATTGCAAAGTGGTCCTAGCCAAGACAACCGGGCTGAACGCGCCAACAGCCGCAGACGCGGAAACAGTGTCGGTCCACGGCCTTCGACACCGCGTCAGCCAGAAGAAAGATCCAACGGACCGGAGCGTTTGGTGCGTGCCCGCCCTAACAAGGGCGCAACACCTGACCCGCTCAAGACTTCCGTTGGCTACATCGGCGCCGAAAGCCTTGCCATGGAGCGCCAGCGCAAGAAAGCCGGCGAAAAAGCCTTCCGCGCTGGTTTGGTTGGCAAGCCAAAACCCCGCAGACCCTAGGGCAAACCCCTTACGCGGGTTAAAATAGCGGGCTTGGACAAAGTCGCTAAAAATTTCATCCAAAAGTTCCCATAAAACCCTCACAGGAAAAGACCAGCATGAGCACCCAACGTACCCTCTCCATCATCAAGCCAGACGCTGTTGCTAAAAACGTGATCGGCCAGATCTATGCCCGTTTCGAAGCCGCTGGCCTCAAAATCGCAGCCGCCCGCATGGCCCATTTGTCGCGCGGCGAAGCAGAAGCTTTCTACGCTGTACACAAAGAGCGTCCTTTCTTCAAAGACTTGGTCGAATTCATGATCTCTGGCCCTGTCATGATCACCGTGCTCGAAGGCGATAACGCCATCCTCAAAAACCGTGATTTGATGGGCGCTACCGACCCTAAGAAAGCCGCTGCCGGCACCATCCGCGCAGACTTTGCTGACAGCATTGACGCCAATGCCGTGCACGGCTCTGACGCCCCTGAAACAGCTGCAGTGGAAATCGCTTTCTTCTTCGCAGGAATGAACGTTTACTAAAAGCCAATAGGCGGCGCCTAAGCACCGCTTGCGCTTGCAACCCTATGACGGCCAACCTGCTTGACTTTGATCTCGACGGTTTGGCCGTTTTTTGTGAGCAACTCGGAGAGAAACGCTTTCGCGCGACGCAACTCTTTCGCTGGATCCACCAAAAAGGCGCCCAAGACTTTGACGCCATGTCAGACTTGGCCAAAAGCCTGCGCGAAAAACTCAAAACCTCGGCGCATATTGCCCCACTCAAACCCCTCTCTCGGCATGATTCAGCTGACGGCACTGTCAAATGGCTGTTCGATGTCGGCGCGGGTGACGCGGTAGAAACCGTATTTATTCCCAGTGAAGAACGCGGCACACTGTGCATTTCTTCGCAAGCCGGCTGTGCTGTCGGTTGCAGGTTTTGCTCGACCGGCCATCAAGGCTTTAGCCGTAACTTGAGCAGCGGCGAAATCTTGTCGCAACTCTGGTTTGCTGAGCACACTTTGCGACGCGAATTCAACACCCAAGAACGTGTGATTTCCAACGTGGTGATGATGGGTATGGGCGAACCCTTGCAAAACTACAGCGCCTTAGTACCTGCCTTGCGCGCTATGTTGGACGACCACGGTTATGGGCTATCGCGTCGTCGCGTGACCGTTTCCACTTCTGGCGTGGTACCCATGATTGACCGTCTGGGCGAAGACTGCCCAGTGGCATTGGCTGTCTCTTTGCATGCGCCAAACGACGCCTTGCGTGACCAATTGGTGCCGCTCAACAAAAAATATCCCATTGCCGAATTGATGGATGCGTGCCGTCGCTACTTGGCCCACGCGCCGCGCGACTTCATCACGTTTGAATATTGCATGTTGGATGGTGTGAACGACCAAGCTGAGCACGCCCAAGCATTGATCGATTTGGTGCATTCGCCACGCGATCCGAGCAAGCGCATTCACGCCAAGTTCAATTTGATTCCTTTTAACCCCTTTCCCGAGTCTGGTTTGACCCGTTCGAACGCAGAAACGGTCCATGCTTTTGCGGATGCTTTGAGCAAGGCCGGCATAGTGACCACGGTACGTAAAACGCGCGGTGACGATATCGACGCAGCCTGCGGCCAACTAGCAGGCGACGTGAAGGACCGCACCCAGGTGCAAAGCCGGATGGCCAAACACAAGGTGATCCCTTTGACGCAGGTGAGCGTATGAAAGCCCAACCCACTGGGCTTGGCCTTATTTTTGTATTGGTTTGCTACCTGTTGCTGGTGCAATTGCAGGGTTGTAGTAGCCGCGCCATCTCCCAAGCCGAGGTTGATCGACTGACACAACCCGAGCCCGACTCAGTGCGCCAACGCGCGATTCGCCGCATCACTTTGGCGAGTGCGTATTTCGCACAAGAGCAGATGGATGCCGCCATGCAAGAGACCCGGGCTGCACTCCAAATTGACCCCGATTTCGCCCAAGCCTACAGCTTGTTGGGGTTGATCCACCAACGCAATAACGCCATGGACTTGGCGCAACAAAGCTTTGAGACGGCCATTCGTTTGACGGCACGCGTTTCAACTTCTGGCGACGAGATAGGTGCTGTCTTACACAACTACGGTTGGTTTTTATGCCAACAGGGCAAGTACTCTTCGGCCCAATACCAATTTGCAATGGCGATTTCTCAGCCGGGATACCGCCAATTAGGTCAAACGTGGTTGGTCAATGGCGTGTGTCAGGTGCGTTCCAAACAGACTTTGCAAGCGCGCAATAGTTTTGAGAAGGCCTTAGGCTTTGCACCCAACGACTCGACTGCCCGTCTCGAACTAGCCTGGTTGGATTGGCAAGACGGCAATGTTCTCGAAGCACGACGTATGCTGGGCGATATCAACACCAGTTCGCAAGCGACACCAGCCAGTTTATGGTTGGGCATATTGTTAGCCCGTGCATTGAAGCTTGACTCTGAAATGGCTAGCCTTGGCGAGCGCTTGGCACAAAGGTTTGCCAACTCCACGCAGGCAGCTTTGTGGCTTGCGCGAAAATTCGACGACAAATGACCGATTCAGAAGCCCCAACACCCAACCCCACAGCAGGCGACTTGCTTCGCAACTACCGGCTCGACCAAAAGGTCTCTTTGATCGATTTGGCCAGCGTATTGCGCGTCTCCGTCACTAAATTAGAAGCACTGGAAAGCAACGCCTGGGACCAATTGCATGACCCCATGTTTGTGCGATCACTTTCTTTGGCGGTCTGCCGACAACTTCAGGCAGACGCTGCACCCGTGTTGGCATTGCTTCCTGCGCATGACCACTCCAAGTTGGGTGAAAAAAATGAAAGGGGTTTGAATTCACCCCTGAGCCGACCCTCACTTTTGCCCCAATCTACTTTTGACAATCTGCATGTGTTTTTCACACCCATGCGATGGGCTGCCTTGGGTCTGTTTGTCTTGGCCTTGTGCCTAGCGGTTTGGCCGGAGGTGCAACACTGGATTGTTTTCAAAGACAACCCAGACTCTGTTGGGGTAGCTGTCACTCCGACGGTCCTGCCTGCCGACCCCAACGAGGGGCGCGAGGTCAGTATGGTGGTCGTGCCTGTTCAATCGGCGGCAATTCCAGCTTCTGCTGCAGCATCGCAAACGGCTGCTCCACAAACGCCAGCCAGCGACACCCTGACCAATCTTCCCCTCACCGTGCCTGCAGGTGTGACCCATGTGCGCTAAATATCTAATGACTGATACCGCGGAGGTACTTGATGGACGTTAAACCTATTGCTTTTGCTGTGCCCAGTGTTCGTAACACTTTGCAAGCCCGTGTAGCTTGGGGCGAGCATGTCGTCACCGTGGGTGGTGACGCTCCCGTGCGCGTGCAGTCTATGACCAATACAGATACTGAAGACGTGATTGGCACAGCCATCCAAGTCAAAGAACTGGCCTTGGCTGGCTCAGAGTTGGTGCGCATCACGGTCAACACACCGGAAGCTGCGCAAGCAGTGCCCCACATTCGCGAGCAGTTGGACCGCATGGATGTTCATGTGCCTCTGATTGGCGACTTCCACTACAACGGCCACCGCTTGTTGACCGACTATCCAGAGTGTGCCAAGGCCCTGTCGAAATACCGCATCAATCCCGGCAATGTGGGCAAAGGCGACAAACACGATAAGCAGTTTGGTCAAATGATCGAGGCTGCTATCCGTTATGACAAAGCCGTGCGCATTGGCGTGAACTGGGGCAGCATGGACCAAGAGTTGCTCGCGGACTTGATGGACGCCAATGCCAAAAGGCCTCAGCCTTTTGAAGCCAAGCAAGTGATGTACGAAGCCCTGATCACCTCAGCGGTTGATTCAGCCCAATTGGCTGAAAAAATGGGTTTGGCACCCCAGCAAATTTTGTTGAGCTGCAAGGTCAGTAGCGTCCAAGATTTGGTCGCCGTCTACCGCGAGTTGGCTAAGCGTTGTAACTACGCTTTGCATTTAGGTTTGACCGAGGCTGGCATGGGCGTGCGCGGTACCGTGGCGTCGGCCACGGCTTTGTCCATCCTTTTGCAAGAGGGTATTGGCGACACTATCCGCGTCTCGCTCACGCCTGAACCTGGCGAGTCACGCACCCAAGAGGTTGTGATCGCCGCTGAAATATTGCAAGCCTTGGGCATGCGCAGTTTTGTCCCTAGCGTTACGGCTTGCCCTGGGTGTGGCCGCACGACCAGCACCACCTTCCAAGAAATGGCCAAGTCGATTGACGATTACTTACGCGGACAAATGCCCGTTTGGAAATCGAAATATCCCGGCGTGGAGGCGCTCAAGGTGGCCGTGATGGGTTGTATCGTCAACGGACCAGGCGAGAGCAAACATGCCGACATCGGCATCAGCTTGCCAGGCAGCGGCGAGGCGCCAGCTGCGCCCGTGTTCATTGACGGCGAAAAAGCTATGACTTTGCGTGGCGAACACATCGCCCAAGAGTTCCACCAAATTGTTGAAAACTACATTGAAAAGCGCTTCGGCTGATAGGCATTAGGGATGGACGCAGACAAAACTTCGCAATCGCAAGCACCACAAGCCAAGGCTAAGCCGTCTAAGACAGCGGCTTTGCATGCTGTCAAAGGCATGAATGACTTGCTGCCGCCTGACTCTGCCCAATGGGAGTGGCTAGAAGACAAAGTGCGCGACCTCATGCAACGGTTCGCTTACCGCAATTTGCGTACGCCCATCGTCGAACCTACGGCTTTGTTTGTGCGCGGCTTGGGCGAAGTGACCGACATCGTAGAAAAGGAGATGTACTCCTTCGAAGACCGCTTGAATGGCGAGCATCTCACTTTGCGTCCAGAGGCTACTGCTGGCGTGGTGCGCGCCGTGGTTGAACACAATATGTTGTATGAAGGCCCTAAGCGCTTCTATTACATGGGCCCGATGTTTCGGCATGAGCGTCCTCAGAGGGGTCGTTATCGCCAGTTCCACCAAATAGGGGCTGAAGCTTTAGGCTTTGCTGGTCCAGAGGTAGATGCCGAATTGATCGTGCTAGCCCAATCGCTTTGGCAAGAACTTGGCCTTCGCGATGTACGTTTGGAACTCAATAGCTTGGGTCAACCTCCCGAGCGTTTGGCGCATCGCCAAGCCTTGATCGCTTATTTGGAGCAGCACATGGACGTGCTTGACGAAGAAGCTAAGCGTCGCTTACACACCAACCCCTTGCGCATTTTGGACACCAAAAACCCAGCCATGCAGGCGCTAGCCGAAGGCGCCCCCAAGTTGATGGATTTTTTGGGCGAAGCATCACTGGCGCACTTCAACACTTTGCGTGCCCTGTTAGACGCCAGTGGCGTGTCCTACACCATCAACCCACGCTTGGTGCGGGGCATGGACTATTACAACCTCACGGTGTTTGAGTTTGTGACCCAAAGCCTGGGTTCCCAAGGCACGATTTGCGGGGGTGGTCGTTATGACTATTTGATAGAGCAAATCGGTGGCAAACCCGCCCCTGCTGTGGGCTGGGCTTTGGGGGTCGAGCGTGTCCTGGAATTGCTCAAAGAACAAGATTTGTTGCCTGCCACTAGCCACGCCGATGTGTTTGCTATCGTTCCTGATGCTGCGGCTATGCCGGTGGTGTTCGAAGCCTTGCATGCATTGCGCAGCCAAGGCGTGTCGGTGCAAATGCATGCGGGAGCAGGTGAGGGCCTAGGCAGTATGAAGTCTCAATTCAAAAAAGCCGACAACAGTGGTGCGCGTTACGCCTTGATTTTTGGCGCTGATGAACTCGCCAGACAAGAAGTAACTTGGAAGTCCTTGCGCGACGGCCAAGGCCAGCAAGAAACAACACCTTTGAGCACCTTGGCTTCTTTTGTGTCCGAGCGTCTCGCCGAAGGCGCACGCCTACAATCCGCCTAAATTTAAAACGATAGAAACCCATGGCAACGCATCTCGACCTCGACGAACAAGAACAACTCGACGAACTCAAACACTTTTGGAAGCGTTGGGGTAACCTGATCACGTGGTTGCTGATCGGTATTTTGAGCAGCTACGCGGCTTGGATGGGTTGGCAAACTTGGCAATCCAAACAATCTGCCCAATCTGCGGCTTTGTTTGATACGGTAGAGCGCGCCGCTGTTGCGGGCGATATGGTACTTTTTGAACGTTCGGTGGGGGACATCAAAAGTAAATTTGGCTCGACGACCTATGCACATCAAGCGGCTTTTCTGGCCTCGCGTATTTTTCAAGAGAAATCACGCCTTAAAGAGGCGAGAGAGCAATTGCAATGGGTGATCGATCAAGCTTCCGATGAAGGCTATCAAGCCTTGGCGCGTTTGCGCTTGTCGAGCCTGCTCATCCAAGACAAAGAATACGATGTAGCCCGCAAATTGCTCAGCGCTAAATCACCTGAAGCTTTTGAGCCACTGGTGGCTGACCGCTTGGGTGATCTCGACATGCTCACCAACCAACCTGCAGAGGCCGTGAAACATTACCAAGCGGCCTGGAAAGCCATGGAGCCCAATGCCCAATACCGTCGCTTGATTGCTTTCAAACTAGCCGCCCTAGGCGCTGATCCTGAAGCGAGCGCCTCTGCATCTGCTACCAAGCCAACGCAGGAAACCACCAAGTGAAGGCTGGCGTGACTATGCGTCTAGGTCAATTGCTTGGCGTTGCAGCTGTGGTGCTCTTGGCTGCATGTTCTGCTTCACGCCCCAAGCCTGTTGATATTCCACCTGTTGCTGTTTTGCAAGAAGCCCGTACCGCGTGGACGGCACAAATTGGCAAGGTCAATTTTCCCTTGTCGGTTGTCGCGCGCGGCGACCGCATTGCGCTTGCCAATAGCGATGGCACTGTGGCCATGCTCAATGCCAAAACTGGCAAAGACATTTGGCGCTTCACGCTTCCTAAAACCACCGTCAGTGCCGGTGTAGGGAGCGATGGCCAGCAAGTGGCTTTGGTGACCCGCGACAACCAATTGGTGGTGATGCAAGACGCCAAAGTGCAATGGCGTCAAACCTTGCCGGCTCAGTCTTTCACCCCGCCTTTGGTGGCAGGGCAACGTGTATTTGTGTTGACGGCTGATCGCTCCGTATTGGCTTTTGACGGCGCCTCAGGTCAAAAGCTATGGACCCAACAGCGTCCTGGCGAGCCTTTGGTGCTCAAGCAGGCGGGCGTATTGACGGCTTTTAAAAACACCTTGTTGGTCGGATTATCTGGCCGTCTGGCTGGTTTAGACCCCAGCTCGGGCGTGATCATTTGGGAATCCGCCATTGCTACGCCGCGCGGTACCAACGACATGGAACGTTTGGTTGATCTGGTCGGCCCATCAGACCGCGTTGGCGATGTGGTGTGCGCGCGCGCATTCCAAGCGCAAATCGGTTGTGTGGATGCGCAAAAAGGCCAAAGCATGTGGAATCGCCCTTCCGTGGGCGACAGAGGTTTGAGTGGTAACGCCAACATGGTGGTTGCCCCCTTGGCCAATGGCGTGGTTCAAGCTTGGCGCCGAGAAGATGGCGAACGCGTGTGGGAAACCGAGAGACTCAAATACCGTTTGCTGAGCGCGCCATTGGTGACACCAAAGGGCATCGTGATTGCCGACAGCGGTGGTTATGTGTATGTGTTGTCCTTAGCCGATGGTAGTTTGCTCAACCGTTTAAAAATAGATGGCGAAGAGCTCTCTGCTGCGCCTGTTGCTGCATCCGGTACCTATGTGCTGGTTAGCCGCGAAGGTCGTGTCACTGGTTTGAATCTGCCTTGATGCACATTGTGAGGACTGCGCAGTGAAACCCGTACTGGCTCTAGTAGGCCGCCCCAATGTTGGTAAATCCACTCTTTTTAATCGCTTAACCAAAACCCGCGACGCTATCGTGGCCGATTTTGCGGGTTTGACGCGTGACCGCCATTACGGCAATGCCAAATTTGGCAAGCTGGAATTCATCGTTATCGATACGGGTGGGTTTGAGCCCGACGCCCAAGACGGTATTTACAAAGAAATGGCGAGGCAGACCCAGCAAGCAGTTGCAGAGGCAGACGTGGTGGTGTTTGTGGTCGATGCGCGGGCAGGCATCTCTGCGCAAGACCATGACATTGCCAACTACTTGCGTCGCCTTGGAAAAATCACCCTATTAGTCGCCAATAAAGCGGAAGGCATGCAAGAGGGCGCGCAGTTGGTCGAGTTTTACGAACTGGGGCTCGGCGAAGTACTGCCTGTATCCGCTTCACACGGGCAGGGCATTCGCAGCATGGTCGAAATGGCCCTCGAACCTTTGCATTTGACAGAGCCCGAGGATGACGCAGACGTGGTCCCCGACGGCACCATCAAACTCGCAGTCGCGGGGCGTCCCAATGTGGGTAAGTCCACATTGATCAATGCTTGGTTGGGTGAAGAGCGATTGGTGGCTTTTGATTTGCCGGGTACGACGCGTGACGCCATCAGCGTGCCTTTTGAACGCAACGGTCAGAAGTTCGAATTGATCGATACAGCAGGCTTGCGTCGCAAGGGCAAAGTGTTTGAGGCGATCGAAAAATTCTCCGTTGTCAAAACCTTGCAAGCGATTGAATCTTCCAACGTCGTTTTGCTTTTGCTCGACGCCACCCAAGGCGTTACCGACCAAGATGCACATATCGCGGGCTACATCTTGGAAAGCGGCCGGGCAGTAGTTTTAGCGGTCAACAAATGGGATGCGGTAGACAGTTATGAGCGCGAATTGTTGATGCGTTCCATTGAGACGCGCTTGGCATTTTTGAAATTCGCCACCATGCATTTCATTTCTGCTAAGAAACGTCAGGGACTTGGCCCTGTCTGGGGCGCCATTTCCAATGCGTACAAGGCAGCCATGTGCAAAATGACGACTCCCGTGTTGACGCGCTTGTTGTTAGAGGCGACTCAGTTTCAATCGCCCAAACGCGCGGGCATGTTCCGTCCCAAATTGCGCTATGCCCATCAAGGCGGTATGAATCCGCCCATCATCATCGTCCATGGCAACTCGTTGGAGCATGTGACAGACGCCTACAAACGCTATCTAGAAGGCCGTTTTCGTAAGGCCTTCTCACTGGAAGGCACACCGCTTCGGATTGAGATGAAGACTTCCCATAACCCCTACAACGATAAAGACAATTAGGGAATAGGGTGGACCGCCACCTGTGGTAAGGTGACAACTCTTTTCAACTTTCGAACACGGAGCATATCGTGAACACTGATAACACTAAGAACAAAGGCCAACTTTTGCAAGACCCTTTTTTGAACATCCTGCGACGCGAACACGTCCCTGTGTCTATTTATTTGGTCAACGGTATTAAATTGCAAGGCCAAATCGAGTCTTTTGACCAATATGTGGTGCTTTTACGCAATACGGTTACCCAAATGGTCTACAAACATGCTATTTCGACGATTGTTCCAGGACGCGCAGTGAACTTCAATGCCGCCGATGGCACTGGTAGCTCGCCCGAAGTTTGAGCCAGCCTTCTTCGTCCGATAAAGCCCTGACCATCTTGGTCGGGGTTGATTTTGGTACCCCACACTTTGATGCCGAGTTGCACGAACTCGGCCTGCTTGCTGAAACAGCAGGTTTAACACCCGTGGCCCGCATTGTGTGCAAGCGTAAGGCGCCAGACGCCGCCCTGTTTGTGGGTTCAGGCAAGGCCGATGAAATCAAAGAGCTGGTGCTGATGCATGGCGCTACCGAGATTTTGTTTGACCAATCTTTAAGCCCCGCGCAACAGCGTAACTTAGAGCGACATATGGATGTCGCCGTCAACGACCGCACCTTCCTCATTCTTGAAATATTCGCCCAACGGGCGCGTAGTCACGAAGGCAAACTGCAAGTGGAACTTGCCCGATTGCAATACCTCAGTACCCGCTTGGTGCGTCGCTGGTCGCATTTAGAGCGCCAAAGCGGTGGTATTGGTATGCGTGGAGGCCCTGGTGAAACCCAAATTGAGCTAGATCGGCGCATGATTGGTGACTCCATCAAACGCACGCGCGAGCGACTTGAAAAAGTGAAGCGCCAACGCGGTACACAGCGCAGACAACGCCAGAGGCGCGATGCTTTCACCATCTCGCTTGTGGGCTATACCAACGCAGGCAAATCTACCTTGTTTAATGCTCTGGTCAAAGCCCGCGCCTATGCCGCAGACCAGTTATTTGCTACCTTAGACACCACCACGCGTCAGCTTTACTTGGGAGATAGCCAAGGGGGTGGTCGCTCAGTGTCGATATCTGACACTGTTGGGTTTATTCGCGATTTGCCGCACGGATTGATTGACGCCTTTCAAGCCACCTTGCAAGAAGCCGCGGACGCGAGTTTATTGCTGCATGTGGTGGACGCCTCTAACGAGAACTATTTAGAGCAAATGGATGAGGTCTACAAAGTCTTGGCTGAAATTGGTGCGGACAAAGTGCCGCAAGTTTTGGTGTTCAATAAGTTGGACGCCATGTCGGAAGACAAAAAGCCTTTACAAATGCAGGATATTTTTTCCATAGATGGCGTGGATACCCCCAGATTTTTTGTCAGCGCACAAACGGGTGAAGGCATTCCCGCGCTCAGAGCCTATTTGAGCCAAAACCTTGCAACGACCGCAACTTTTGCTTAGATTCAAAAAATAGCTTTTGCGTTTAGGCACAATTCATACTTCAGACAAAAAACAAGCCATGCGAATGAATTCACAAACAACCCCCAAAACTTTCGGAACATGGCGATCCAAAGTTCTTGGTGCTTTCAATTTGAATGATGGACGTTGGGGCCGCGACGAGACGTCGCAAACCAAGCCAAACACGCACAACAGTGCGCCGCCAGAGGACAACAAGCCGCCCCAACAGCAACCGCCAAATAACCGACCCACTGGAAACGGACCGCCTGATTTGGATGAGCTGTGGCGCGATTTCAATAAGAAGCTGTCTGGCTTTTTTGGTTCGCCCCAAAAAGGCGGCGGCGGTACCGAGCCACCCGCAGGTGGAAAACCTGCTGGTCCTAATTTCAATATCGGCAAGTTTGGCATCGGTGCTATCGCTGCTGTCATCGTGGCTATTTGGCTGAGCACGGGCTTCTTTATTGTGCAAGAAGGTCAACAAGGTGTGATTACCCAGTTCGGTCGTTACCACTCGACCGTTGGAGCTGGTTTTAACTGGCGTATGCCGTATCCCATTCAACGACAAGAGTTGGTCTTTGTGACGCAAATTCGCTCGGTAGATGTGGGCCGCGAAAACATCGTCAAGGCAACCGGTCTGCGCGAGTCTGCCATGCTGACCGAAGATGAAAATATTTTGGAAATCAAATTTGCAGTGCAGTACCGCTTAACCGACGCGCGCGCTTATTTGTTTGAAACCAAGAACCCTACAGACACCGTTGTGCAAGCAGCTGAAACGGCTGTGCGCGAGGTGGTCGGGAAAATGAAAATGGACGCCGCTATGTCCGAAGAGCGTGACCAAATCGGGCCACGTATTCGTGTCATCATGCAGCGCATCTTGGACCAATACAAAGTAGGTATTGAGGTGGTTGGTATCAACTTGCAGCAAGGTGGCGTAAGACCTCCTGAGCAAGTGCAATCTGCTTTTGATGATGTGCTCAAAGCCGGCCAAGAACGCGAGCGTGCCAAAAATGAAGCCGAAGCCTACGCCAACGATGTGGTACCACGTGCTGTGGGGGCTGCATCTCGCCTGAAGCAAGAAGCCGATGGCTACAAGTCCCGCATCGTGTCTCAAGCCCAAGGCGACGCCCAGCGCTTCAAGTCTTTGGTGACGGAGTACCAAAAAGCCCCACAAGTCATGCGTGATCGCATGTATATCGATGCCATGCAACAGATTTACAGCAACACCACCAAGGTGTTGATCGACGCCAAGGCTGGTTCTAATTTGTTGTACTTGCCGCTTGACAAGATCATCCAGCAAGCAGCGCAGCCAAGCGCACCCGCATCCTCACAACCTGCGCAACCTCTGACTGAGCCAGCAGGCAATCCTTTGAGTCCCAACTCGCCCATAGACGCTAGATCGCGTGATGGCCGCTCACGCGACCGCGATAGCCGTTGATCGAGGAGACACCAACATGAATCAAAACAAAATCGGTTTTTACGTCTCATCTGCACTGGCTTTGCTGGCCTTGCTGAGTTCCACCTTGTTTGTGGTCGACCAGCGTCAATTTGGTGTGGTCTATTCATTTGGCCAAATCAAAAACGTGATCACAGAGCCTGGTCTTAATATCAAGTTTCCACCGCCATTTCAAAATGTCAGCTACATCGACAAGCGCCTTTTAACGCTCGACAACGCTGACACCGAACCCATGTTGACGGCTGAAAAACAACGTGTCGTGATTGACTGGTATGCCCGTTGGCGTATCACCGATCCTTCGCAATACATCCGAAATGTGGGCCTCGATGAAAACGCAGGTGCGATGCAACTCTCGCGTGTGGTGCGCAATGCATTCCAAGAAGAAATCAACAAGCGCACGGTAAAAGAATTGCTTTCCTTGAAACGCGATGCTTTGCTCGATGATGTCAAGCGTGAAGTTCTCCAAGCCGTGAAAGGTGCTAAGCCTTGGGGCGTAGACGTTATCGATGTGCGCATTACCCGTGCAGACTATGTCGATGCGATTACCGAATCTGTCTATCGCCGTATGGAGGCAGAACGTAAACGCGTGGCCAATGAGTTGCGTTCTACGGGTGCGGCTGAGGGTGAAAAAATACGTGCCGATGCGGACAGGCAGCGTGAAGTCACCATCGCCAATGCCTACCGCGAAGCCCAGATGATCAAAGGTGAGGGTGATGCCGAAGCTGCCCGTATTTACGCCGATTCATTTGGTCGTGATGCGCAATTTGCTAAGTTTTACCGCAGCTTAGAAGCTTATAAGTCGACTTTCAATAAAAAGAGTGACCTTATGGTTCTTGATCCTTCCAGCGACTTCTTCAACGCTATGCGTAGTAGCGGTGGGGGCTCTTCACCCGCTCCTAAGAAGTAAAAGGCAGCGCTATGGACTTGAACAGCGACGTGCTGTGGACGGCGTTTGGCCTGATGTTGATCTTTGAGGGGCTATTTCCCTTTCTCTCACCTGACGGTTGGCGCCAAAAAATGGCCCAATTGTTGGCGTTGCACGATGGGCAAATCCGCTTCTTTGGTCTCGCCTGTGTCTTGGGTGGGGTTTTTATGCTCTGGTGGCTCGGTTAAGCAGGGTATTTAGCCCTGTAAAATCTCTTTTTTAACAGCACCGTTACACCACATGTCTGCTTGGGTCCTGCCGGATCACATCGCTGATGTTTTGCCTTCCGAGGCCCGGCACATCGAAGATCTCCGACGTCTTTATCTCGATACCGCACGTCGCTTCGGTTACGAGTTGGTGATGCCACCTCTTCTTGAATACCTCGAGTCCTTGCTCTCTGGTACAGGCCGCGCCCTTGATTTACAAACATTCAAACTGGTGGACCAACTCTCTGGTCGCACCTTGGGTTTGCGCGCAGATACCACGCCCCAAGTAGCGCGAATTGATGCGCACCTCCTCAATCGTGCCGGTGTTACCAGACTTTGTTATTGCGGTCCTGTGCTTCACACCAGGCCCGATCGTCCTTTTGCGACCCGAGAGCCTTTGCAGTTTGGTGCCGAAATTTATGGCCACGCTGGACTCGAGGCCGATCTCGAAGTGATTGAACTAGCGCTCACAAGCCTTGATGCGGTTGCTTTGAAGCGTGTGGCACTCGATTTAAGCGATGCGCGTATCGTGCCAGCGCTTTTAGCTGGTTCAACTATCACTGCCGAGACGCGTGAGCAACTTCACCAAGCCTTGGCTTCTAAAGATGTATCGGGTATTGAATCTCTCGCTAAAGGCCTTCCTGCCAATATTCAAAACGCTTTAATTGAATTGGTGCAAATGTATGGGGATGTCAGCGTTTTAAGCCAGGCTGAAAAAACATTTGCCGCGTGGCCCAATATCTTGAAATCTATCCAAGAACTCCGCCATATTGCCAATGCCTTCAAGCAGGTGCACATCACCTTCGATTTGGCAGATTTACGTGGTTACGGTTATTACAGCGGCGTGCGGTTTGCCATGTATGTGGCTGGTACCAGTGATGCATTGGTGCGTGGCGGACGTTACGACGAAGTAGGCGCTGTATTCGGACGCAAACGCCCTGCGGTAGGTTTTAGCCTCGATTTAAAAGAACTCGTACGTGCTGTGCCAGTACAACCACTCAAAGCAGCGATTCGTGCACCTTGGGGTGTGGAGGATGGATTGCGTGAAGCTTTGGCGCAATTGCGCGGCCAAGGCGAAACAGTTGTATGCGCCATGCCCGGACATGAAAGCGAAGTCGATGAATTCAACTGCGACCGTGAGTTAGTGCACGTTGCAGGCAAGTGGGTCGTTCGCGATCTTTCCCATTCCTAAACTTATAAATAAATAGACATGCAAATCAGCAAAGGTCGTCACGTTGTTGTCGTTGGCACCCAATGGGGCGATGAAGGCAAAGGCAAATTAGTCGATTGGCTCACAGAGACAGCTACGGGTGTCGTGCGGTTCCAAGGTGGACATAACGCGGGCCACACATTGGTGATCAATGGTGTGAAAACAGCGTTGCATTTGATCCCAAGCGGCATCATGCGTCCTGGTGTCAAGTGCTACATAGGCAATGGCGTGGTGTTGTCTGCGACTAAATTGCTAGAAGAAATTGCTGGCTTAGAGAAAGCCGGTGTGGAAGTGCGTTCACGTTTGCGTATCAGTGAGGCGTGTCCTTTGATTCTTCCTTACCATGCTGCGATCGATATCGCGCGTGAAGCCGCCAAAGAAAAAGCGGGTTCTGCCAAGATTGGAACAACAGGTCGGGGCATTGGTCCAGCATATGAAGACAAGGTAGCGCGTCGTGCATTACGCGTACAAGACTTAAAGCATCCTGAGCGTTTTGCAACCAAATTGCGTGACAACTTGGAGTTGCACAACCACATCTTGACGGATATCTTGCACGCGCCCGCGATTGACTTCGATACGGTCTACCAAGAAGCGATGGCCTACGCCAAAGAAATCTTGCCCATGATGGCCGATGTATCGCTGGAATTAAACCAAGCACATACCCAAGGTGCTAATTTGCTGTTTGAAGGCGCGCAGGGCACTTTGCTAGACGTAGACCACGGCACCTATCCTTTCGTGACTTCTAGCAACTGTGTAGCAGGCAATGCGGCGGCAGGTTCTGGTGTGGGACCGAATTTGCTGCACTACATCTTGGGCATTACCAAAGCGTATTGCACGCGTGTGGGTGGGGGACCATTTCCAACAGAGTTGGATTGGGAAAAAGAGGGCACACCCGGCTACCACATGTCTACAGTAGGCGCTGAAAAAGGTGTGACAACTGGACGGTCGCGCCGCTGTGGGTGGTTTGATGCAGCGCTCCTTAAGCGCAGTGCACAAGTCAATGGTTTGAGCGGCTTATGCATCACCAAGCTGGATGTTTTGGATGGACTCAAAGAGTTATTGTTATGCGTTGGTTACGAGCTAGACGGCAAGCAAATTGATATCTTGCCCATGGGCGCTGATGAAATTGCACGTTGCAAACCTATTTACGAAACCATTCCAGGTTGGAGCGTCAGCACGGTCGGCGTCACTGATTACGCAAAACTTCCGCCCGAAGCGCAACACTATTTGAATCGCATTTCTGCCACAACGGGTGTTCCGATTCACATGGTCTCGACCAGCCCTGATCGCGACCACACCATTTTGTTACGCCACCCTTTTGCCGCATAAAGCGGTCATCTTTTTTAAGGACTTCCACCATGTTGACTGAAGACGGCAAGCACCTGTATGTGTCTTACGACGAATACCACAACCTCATCGAAAAGCTTGCACTCAAAATTCACCAATCCGGTTGGGAGTTCGACACGATTTTGTGCCTAGCACGTGGTGGTATGCGACCTGGCGATATCTTGTCGCGCATCTTTGACAAGCCCCTCGCCATCATGTCGACCAGTTCATACCGTGCAGATGCGGGTACGGTGCAAGGCCATTTAGACATTGCCCGCTTCATCACTACGCCCAAGGGTGAAATTGCTGGACGCGTTTTACTGGTAGACGATTTGGCAGATACAGGTCACACACTCAAAGCCGTTGTGGACCAACTTAAAAACAACTACAAACCCATAACCGAGTTGCGCAGCGCTGTGATTTGGACCAAAGGTGTGTCGTCCTTTGCCCCAGACTTTTCTGTGGAATATCTGCCTACCAACCCTTGGATTCACCAGCCTTTTGAGGGCTATGACTCTTTGCGTCCAGCAGGTTTGATGGAGAAATGGAAGGTTTAACTTCCATGGCAAATAAGCCGCAAAAGCCGCAATCCTTGTCGAGCAGTACGGTAAATATTCACCATCCTTACCAAGCCCCTGAAGGCTTTGCATCTCCCCAAGTGCCTGTTCACAAGGGATCCACTGTTATTTTTCCTAATACGGCGGCGATGCGCGAGCGGCAGTGGTTGGATAAATCTTCGTATACCTACGGTTTGCACGGCACACCGACTACTTTTACGTTGGAAGAGCGTTTAGCGAGCTTGGAAGGCGGTACCCACTGCATATTGACACCCAGTGGTTTGGCTGCCATTGCGCAAGTGGACTTGGCACTCCTGAAAACAGGTGATGAGGTACTGATTCCTGACAATGCCTATGCCCCAAACCAATCCTTGGCGTTGGGTGAGTTGAAAAATTTTGGAATTACCCATCAGCGCTATGACCCGCTCGATGTGAACGACTTGGCCCAACGTATTAGCTCCAAAACCCGATTGGTGTGGTTGGAGGCAGCAGGCTCTGTCACTATGGAATTTCCTGACTTGCTTGCCCAGGTAGCTTTGTGTAAGTCACGCGGTGTGCTGTGTGCCTTAGACAATACCTGGGGTGCTGGCTTGGCCTTTAACGCGTTTGATCTCACGCCAGGGCAGGGTACAGAGCCGCTGGGTGTAGACCTCACCATCCACGCCTTGACTAAATACCCCAGTGGCGGTGGCGATGTGCTGATGGGAAGCATTGTTACGCGTAACGATGCTTTGGCGCGCACCATTAAATTGAGCCATATGCGTCTTGGGACAGGTGTTGGCGCCAACGATGTGGAGACACTGCTGCGCGCTCTGCCTACGTTGGAGATGCGCTACACGACACAAGACCAAAATGCCCGAGAACTCGCTAGATGGTGTGAAGGTCAGTCGGTCTTTGCGCAGGTATTGCATCCAGCTTTTGAGCAGTCGCCAGGGCATCAGCATTGGCAGAAGCTATGCATCCGTGAAAAATACCCAGAAGGACGCAGCGCTGGCATTTTTAGCGTGGTGGTCGATGCTCGGTTTTCTTCCGCGCAAGTTGATGCGTTTTGTGATGCCTTGCGCATCTTCAAAATTGGGTATAGCTGGGGCGGACCCATGAGCTTGGTCGTGCCTTACCAAAAAAACAATCTTCGTACTCTGCCAACGTCCCACTTACAACCTGGAGTGGTTGTTCGATTTTGTATTGGATTCGAAGAAGTGGGTGACCTGATTGCCGATATGAAGCAAGCCATATCGAATACATGGGCTTAGTTTTTTGTGCTTCTTCTTGATTGCATTTGTACATGACACCTATTTCACTATTGATCATTGATGACCATCCTGTCTACAGGGACGCGCTTTGTGAAAAATTAACCCAAGACTTTCGTCCACACCAAATTACAGTCATTGGCGTATCAGATATAGCAGAGGCTGAAAATGTGCTGAGAAAAAGTTCCAACCACTGGTTGGCACTGCTTGATCTCAAGTTGCCAAATTCGGATCCACTAGACAATATTCAAGCCTTAAAGCAGCATGACAAGCTTAGAAATTTAATTGTGATCTCCGGCCTTGATGAAGATGTGTGGGAAGTCAAATGCATCAAGGCAGGCGCTGATATCTTCATCTCTAAAAACAATACCAGTCAATTCATATACAAAAAAATATGCGATTTGCTGCATATTTCATACGCCGATGACTTGCCTCCATCTAAATCGGCACTGACAAAAAGACAGACGGATATTTTGCGCTTGATGGCAATGGGTGACTCCAACAAAATCATTGCTGAACATCTGTTAATTAGTGAGCAAACCGTCAAAATACACGTTGCAGCTATTTTTAGAATTTTTAACGTATCAAATCGAACGCAAGCTGTTTATAAAGCACGTTCGTTAGGATTGGTCTCATGACAGTTGAAAAAAATCACAACTATTCTTCCCTGGCCAATGATCCTGTTTTTATCAAGCAGGTTGCGACTGAGAAATTAGGCTACATGCGAGATTTCGCTAAATCGAGCACGATAGCAACTATTCTTGCGCCACTTCTATGCATACCTTTGTACGATTCAAGCATAGGCGGTTGGCAAGTTTACGCATGGTATTTGTTGATGGCGGTAGTGGTCACCGTACGAATTTTTCTTGTGAACTCCATTGATTTAGAAAAGGACATTGACTCCAATTTTAAAAAACTCAATTGGGGTGTTGGGCTGGTCACATTTGCATGGGGCATGGGGTGGTTACTGCTGGTGCCTGAAATGACGGCAGTGAATTATTTGTTGTATCAGATTATTTGCCTTTCCGTCTTGTTTGTTGGCATGGTGGGCTATTGCGTCAATTGGAAAACGTTTTGTGCATTTGTTATTCCATTAAAAATTCCTGAAGTCATTTTTACCTGTATTTTTTATAACCAAATCATTTGGCCGATTGCGGCTGGCTCACTGGTTACCTTTTACTTGGCGCTAAAAATGGCCATGTTATTTTCAAAGTCGTGGGAAAGATCGATGGCCTTGCGTTTCCGAAATGAGGTCTTGGTCAACGATCTGATTATTGAAAAAGATGCATCTAACGCCGCCAATCTTGCCAAATCTGATTTCATTGCAACTGCCAGCCATGATTTAAGACAACCCATGCAGGCTATCAATATTTTTATGGAGATGTTGCAAAAAGAGCGATTGACTGAGGGTGGGAATCTCATAGTCAAGAAGCTCCGATTTAGCATTGACTTGCTCAACAAGATGTTCAATACCTTGCTAGATATTAGTAAATTAGATGCCAAGGCAGTGGTTGTGGTTGAGGAAACCTTCAATGCACAGATTCTTTTAGACGAACTCTACGAACACTTTCATCCGATTGCAAATGAAAAAAATATTGAACTTCGTTTTAGTCCATCCCATTTTTTGATTCACGGCGATAGGACACTTATTGCGCAACTCATTCGCAATTTGTTGGCGAACGCAATACAGTACACACAAAAAGGCCTAGTGGAAGTGGGGATGCGTCAAGAACTAGAGCGACTGGTGATCGTGGTGTCTGATACGGGCTTAGGTATTCCCAAAGATGATTTGCCCCTGATCTACAAAGAGTTTTACAGATCGCAATATTCTCGAAACCTACATGATGGGCTTGGTTTGGGACTTTCTATCGTCAATCGTATTCTCAAAATCATTCGCGCAACCATGTCCGTGAATAGTGAGCTGGGCGTAGGTACAGTCTTTACCATCACGACGCCTTTTACGGTGTCGGCAGCAGTGGTGTCGCGAATAGAGCAATTGGCCGAAAGCGCCGCACCTCAATCGACGGAGGTCCATGCATTGTTTCAGTCTCGGCACATTGGAATTATTGAAAATGACCGTGGATTGTTAGATGCCTACGAATATTTTTTCAGAAACGCAGGTTTTGTCGTCCATGTCTTGCCGATCGCAGAAGTTGACTTGCCAGCCTATCTTTTGAATATTCCGCGTCTTGATTTTATTTTGAGTGATTACAGACTAGATTCAGGAAATAGCCTCCATCTTATCCAGAGGCTACGCGATGAATTCAATGCAGAGATACCCGCAGTGATACTGACTGCAGACACGTCACCCGAAAATTTAAAAATATTTAACGACTTAAATATTCAGGTTCTCTATAAGCCTATTGAGGCAAAAGAAGTCTTACTATTTATTTCAGACTGTTTAAAGTAAAAATTCAATGCTTGGCAATAAGTTTTTTCGCCAAATTACGCATTGTGTCGGAATGTCGGTTGGGGGCCTCGCACTTGGCATGACTCTCAAACCGCGCAAAGTTGCGACGCATTGAACTTGCATAGGTGGGGTCGTAATGCGTTTCTAATAATTCGTGGACTACTGACTCGAATTGCCCCAATTGAACCTTTGACTTCCAAGCATCGATTACTACCTTACCGCGAATGGCCACTAAGGCATCTAAGCGTCTAGAAAATAATTCTGGATCAGTGACAAAAAAGTTGTAGTCCTCCATCAATAAAGCAACCCTTTCTGCAAGAGGCAACACCAATTCGTAGCATGGACTGTTTCGCATGGCAAGGATGACTGTCTCAGGAATTGACAAATTACCCACCTTGCGGCTTTCAGACTCCACGAACACGACCTGTTCAGGGTCGAATTGCTTTAACGTTTTCCAAACCAAGGTATCAAAATGTTTTTGACTGGGTTGCGGTTGTCCAGGAATATGTCCTAAAACAGAACTGCGGTGTTGTGCTAAGTCTTCCAAGTCCAGTACCTGTGCGCCTTCAGCCTTAAGTGCTTGTAATAAGCGCGTTTTGCCTGAACCCGTGGGCCCAGAAATAACTTGGTATTGGAACTGTGGCGCCAATCGGGTAATGTCCTCCAACATGGCGGCGCGAAATGCTTTGTATCCACCTTCCACCAAATTAATTTTGAAACCAATTTGTCCCAGAACCATAGCTAAAGAGCCACTGCGCTTGCCGCCTCGCCAGCAATAAATCAAAGGTTGCCAGTTTCGGGGTAAGTCCAGCACATGGGTTTGTATGTGTTTTGAAATATTGGCAGCAACCATGGCGGCCCCATGCTTTTGCGCCTCAAATCCGCCCACTTGTTTGTACATCGTGCCCACGGCGATGCGCTCTGCATTGTTCAGCGATGGCCAGTTCACGGCATTGGGTAAGTGGTCATGCGCGTATTCGTCTTCGCTACGTGCGTCGATGATGACGTCAAATCCACCCGGTTGCCCGGTGGGTATTTGCATCCGATGGATGGCGTCTGTGGGGGATATTAAATTTACGCTCACGCTTATTGGTTCAAGTGTTTTTTAATTTCAGGCAGCACATTGTTGAGCATTTTGGGATGTGCTTCTTCTCTAGGATGGATGCGATCATTTTGAAAGTTATTGGTGGCATCGGGAACATCCGCAATACCTTTCAGAAGGAAAGGTACCAAACCTGTTTTGTATTTCTTAGACAAATTGGCAAACATCACAGCAAATTTTGCCCCATAGTCAGGGCCGTAATTGGGGGGTATTTGCATGCCTACGAGTACGACTTTGGCATTGACTGATCGACACGCTTCAATCATGGCTTCGAAATTATTTTGGGTGCTGTCTAAATCAAGGCCTCGGAGTGCATCGTTGGCGCCTAGCTCAATCACCACCATAACGGGACGAACTTGGTTTAGCAAGGCGGGCAATCGCGATCTTCCGCCCGCTGTTGTATCTCCACTGATACTGGCATTGACGACTTGCACATCGCCACGCTCTTTTTGTAATTGCGTAGCCATTAGGGCAACCCAGCCCCTACCGCGCTGTATTCCGTATTCCGCGCTGAGGGAGTCACCCAAAACCAAGATAGTAGCCACAGGAACGGTTCCGGGTGCTGGAGCGGAGCCCGGTGGAGGTACTTGGGTCGTTGAATGTTGTCCGCGCGGCGGTCGTGGGCGTGTTGAGATAACTTCGCCTTCTAAACCAGCGCCGCTAGAGGAAATCACTTGCCTCTGTGCAATAGCCGACGCGTGAAATAGCCCAACAGCTGCCACGCATATTCCACCCAAGGTAAAGTGACGCCTTAACATTGCCATGTCCTTTATGAACCTAATTTCCGTTTCGCATGTGTATAAGTCGGTCGCAGACGCCACCGGCACACTCGACATTCTCCGCGATATCGACTTCTCTGTTCCAGCTAAGCAGTCTTTGGCTATTGTTGGTGCTTCGGGTTCGGGTAAGAGCACCTTGTTGTCCATCATGGCAGGTTTGGACACGCCTACCCAAGGCACCGTTGTGCTTGCTGGACAAGATATGTTCGCGCTAGACGAGGACGATCGCGCTGCGTTGCGTGCCAAGCAAATCGGCTTTGTTTTTCAAAGTTTTCAGTTGTTAGGCAATATGACAGCACTAGAAAACGTGATGTTGCCTTTGGAGTTGGCGGGAATCGGTAACGCCAGAGAACTTGCCACCGAGATGTTGACCCGTGTTGGCTTAGCAACGCGGCTACGCCATTACCCCAAAGTGTTATCTGGCGGCGAACAACAACGCGTCGCCTTGGCACGTGCCTTTGTCGTTAAGCCTCAAGTATTGCTAGCCGATGAGCCTACTGGCAGTTTGGACCATGCCAGCGGAGAGCGCATCATGGATTTGATGTTTGAATTGAACCAAGAATTAGGAACCACACTGGTGTTGGTCACGCACGATCCTAAATTGGCTGCGCGGTGTGATCTTTATATGACGATTGAGGCTGGGCAAAGGGTTTGAGTGGCTAGTCGATAATCTAGCCATGTCATCTACTCCTAAAGTTCTTTTTGGTTTTCATGCAGTGGGTGTGCGCCTAAAAACTGCTCCAGCCTCTGTGATTGAAATTTATTACGAGCCTACGCGTCGCGACGCGCGGATGCGCCAATTTTTAGAGCGTGTAAAAGAAGCCGGTGTGCGTTTGATAGAGGCTGATGCCTTGCGCATTGCCAAGCTAGCTGGAAGCCATGGCCACCAAGGTGTGGCTGCCCGTGTCAATGAAATCAAGATGGTGCATTCATTGGACGATTTGCTAGATGCCTTGGAAGGTAAGGAATCACCTCTCATTTTGGTACTCGACGGCGTAACAGATCCACATAACTTAGGCGCATGTTTGCGTGTGGCCGATGGTGCAGGGGCACATGCTGTGATTGCACCTAAAGACCATGCAGTAGGCGTCAATGCCACTGTGGCCAAAGTTGCCAGCGGAGCGGCAGAGACTGTGCCTTACTTCATGGTGACCAATTTGGCCCGCACGCTCAATGAATTGAAAGAACGCAATATTTGGGTGATCGGTACCAGTGACGATGCCCCCAAAACTTTGTTTGACGTAGATCTCAAAGGACCCACGGCCTTAGTTCTGGGTGCAGAGGGTGACGGCATGCGTCAGTTGACACGTAAAACCTGCGACGAATTGGTCAGTATTCCTATGCAAGGTGCGGTGGAGAGTTTGAACGTGTCAGTCGCTAGCGGTGTTTGTTTGTATGAGGCACGTAGACAACGCATGCTGGTAAAGCTCTAACTCTGGTTCGAGCGTTAGTCTTTAAATAATTTTTAACGCACCCAGAACGGCACCGATGCTAAGAAGCACCAGTAAGTGTGTTTTGGTGCGCCAGACAATCACGGTCGTCACTGCCGCCAATGCCCACATTGGCCAGTCTTGGGCATAGTTGTCGTGGTTACCTGTTAACAACCAACCTGTTGCTACCAGCAAACTCATCACCAATGGCGCTAAACCAGATTTGAAAGCGCGCACACCGCGTAGCTCTCGATTGTTATGCGCCCATTGGGTAGAGACAAAAGTCAATGTGGCAGAGGGAACAATAATACCCACCATAGTGACCAAAACGCCTAAAAGAGCCAGCATGACTTCATACGCCATGGAGGGTGCAGGCGTCATACCCGCTGCAGCATTCATTCCCACATTCCAACCCATCAACGCAACAAACATCACGTTAGGGCCTGGAGCACCTTGGGCAATCGCTACAGACGATGTGAATTGGTAATGCGTTAACCAATGCTGTTCATCTACCAAATAGCGGTGGATGTCAGGTGCCGTAGTGATCGCACCACCCACGGCCAATAGCGACAGGGACACAAAGTGCAGAAATAGCGAAACCCAGTCGTGCATGTCCATTGCAATACTCATGCGGACTCTTCTGTGCTAATGCAACGCCAAGCCCATATGCTGGCAATCGGTCCGAGTGTCAGCAGCACCCAAGACAGCGGGAAGCGCAATATGGCGACCGATAAAAATGTGGCGATAGCCAAAATACTGCAAGTTAAAAATCCCATAGGGTTCGTTTTCAAAGCAGGCAACATTTTGATCCCGGTAGCCATGATCAAACCCGCAGAAACAGCGCCCATGCCACGTAGAGCGCCTTGCATGGCTTGGGTATCCGCAACCCCCGTAATTGCGCTGGCGATGAGAAGCACCAACATCGTGGGTACCAACAACAAACCAGCCAAGGCAGACAAAGCACCGCGCCAACCAAAATGTTTGCCGCCAATGATGATGGCAAGGTTGATCACATTGGGGCCAGGCAGTATTTGCGCGACAGACCAGTCTTCAACAAACTCTTCTAGCGTTAACCATTTCTTTTTTTCTACTAATTCACGCTGTACAACAGCTAGGACACCACCAAAGCCTTGAAGTGCGAGCCAGTTGAAGGATAAAAAAAGATCTGCGTTGCTGGCAGGCGCATTGCGCAACGCTGTAACTTCAGGCATGTGTGAGATTCATTGTTGGGACTCAATTTCTTTAGCAATGGTCTTACCTAGCTCAACACCCCATTGGTCGTAAGCATGGATTCCCCATATCGCTGCTTGGCAAAACACTTTGTGTTCGTAGAGAGCAATGAGTGCGCCTAGGGCTCTGGGTGTAAGGGCATCCATCCAAACGGTGCTGCTAGGAATATTGCCTGGGTAACTTCGATGCGCTGCCAAACGGTGCGCCTCTTCGCGCGACAAGCCACTTTGGAGAAGAACTTCAAGCGTTTCATCTTCAGTCCGCCCAATCGCCAGGGCTTGGGCCTGTGCTTGCATATTGAGCATGACTACGCGATGGTGCTCAGCGGCCAAGGGCAGTGGCGTATGTTCTTCACGCGAACCGATAAAGTCGATCGGTACCAAGTGCGTACCTTGGTGAATCAATTGAAAGTAAGCATGTTGTCCGTCAATGCCAAGACTGCCCCATACCAAAGGTGCCGTTTTAATGGCTACTTTAGATCCGTCGATATGCGTTCTCTTGCCGTTGGACTCCATTTCCATTTGCTGTAGAAAACTGGCGAATTTATTAAGAGCTGCTGCGTAGGGCGCAATAAGGTGGGTAGATGCGCCTAAAAAGTTGGTGTTCCACACATCCATGAGCGCCATGACCAGTGGCATATTTTTGTCAGCGGGTGCGTTTAAAAAATGCGTATCCATGGCGCGAGCGCCTGCCAGTAACTCTTGGAATCCATAAGAACCAATGGCAATTGCTAGTGGAAGGCCGATGGCAGACCAAATGGAATAACGCCCACCGACCCAGTCCCAAAACTCAAACATATGCGCAGGTTGGAAACCATGTGACGCTGCGATGCTTGGGCTGGCGGTAACGGCAATCAGATGCTGATGGAGCTTTTCCTGTGGACAACCCCCATCGATTAACCACCGCTTGGCGGATGCCAGCAAGGTCATGGTTTCCTGGGTAGTAAAGGTTTTACTTTGCACCACAAAAGCAGTGCGGGCCGGATCTAAGTTTTGTAAGGTAGTGAACAAACTCCAAGCATCCACATTGGATACGTAGTGCACTTTGACGGGGTGACCATGGGGTGGTTGCGTTTGGTTGACCAAAGCCCCGGTGGTCATGCGGGGTCCTAAGTCAGAGCCGCCAATACCCAAGTTGACAACATCTGTGATCGGCATGTGTGTAAAACCGAAGAGGGCGCCTGAGCGCACCTTTTCAGCAAAAAGGCAGACACGCAATAACTCGGCTGCAACCTGTGTAGAAATAGCCTCACCCCAAGGAGGATTACTTATATGGCTGCCACGCAATGCCACATGCAAAACAGCGCGGTTCTCTGTTTGGTTGATCGGCTCACCTTGGAACATTGCCAAGGCTTGGTCCATCACGTGTGACTCATCTGCTAATGCTAATAACTGCGACATCACATCAGCATTCACCCTCTGGTGTGAATAGTCCAGCGTGATGCCAGCAGCAGAAATTTGCATGCGCGCATAGCGCTCTTTATCTGCAAGCAGGGCTCGTAAATGGGAAGAGGTTGCGCCTTGCAAAGCCGAAAGCGCTATCCAAGCCTTACGCTTTTGCGGTGGAATAAACGGAAGCATGGAGGTATTTTAGGTGTCTGCTGTAGCAATTGGTAGGTGCTAGTTTTCTTCAAACCAGCAAAGATTTTCTCTGGCCATCAAAGCAGAAGATGCTGCAGGCCCCCAACTTCCGGCTTGATATTCGCGTGGTTTGTCATCCAGTGTTTCCCATCCATGCAAGATAGGTTCGACCCATGTCCACGCTGCTTCAAGTTCGTCTCTGCGCATAAAGTGCGTTAAGCGGCCTTTGATGACGTCCATTAAAAGCCGTTCATAGGCTTCAGCACGGCGCTTATCTGAAGAGAGTTGCAAATCAAGCCCTAGTTTGACCGGGCTCATGTTCATACCAGACCCGGGCTCTTTCACCATCATCTGTAATTGGATGAACTCTTCAGGTTGCAAGCTAATGATGAGTCGATTAGGTTGTTGCGTTGCATTACCAAAGATTGAAAACGGTTGCTCAGAAAACTCAATGATGATTTCGGAGTGTCTCTTTTGTAACCGTTTTCCCGTTCTTAAAAAGAAGGGGACATTTGCCCACCTTGCATTGTTAATATGCGCTTTCAAGGCCACAAAAGTTTCAGTTCGACTGTCCGGCGGTACATTGGCTTCTTCGCGGTAGCTTTTCACGAGAAGACCTTCGCTGTTTCCTGCGGTGTATTGGCCTCGAACGGTGTCGCGCTTGATATCGCTTAAGTCCATCTTGCGCAGAGAGCGCAAGACTTTCAGTTTTTCGTCGCGCACATCGTCAGCGTCCATAGAGATCGGCGGTTCCATCCCAACAATGCATAAAAGCTGTAGCAAATGGTTTTGCACCATGTCGCGCATGGCACCAGCACCGTTGTAAAACCCTGCACGGCTTCCCACCCCGACAGTTTCGGCTACGGTAATTTGTACACTCTTGATGTAAGGCGCACGCCACAGAGGTTCAAAAATGGCATTGCCAAATCGCAGCACCATCAGGTTTTGTACAGTTTCTTTGCCCAAATAGTGGTCGATACGGTAGATTTGATGTTCTTCAAAATATTGAGAGACTTGCAGGTTGATGGCTTGGGCAGACGCTAGGTCTGTACCAAGAGGCTTTTCTAGAACAACACGCGATTGCGAATCTACTAAGCCGGCCTGCGATAAGTTCGCGCAAATTTGGGTGAACAAACTAGGGGCAGTGGCCAGGTAAAAAACCCGCATGCGCGTTTCAGTACAAACGGCTTTGAGTTTTGCATAGTCCCCTGCGTTGGTGAGATCAAGTTGTACAAATTGCAACCTATTGAGAAAACTCTCCCAATCCGCTTGTTTCAGTGCTTGGGCCTCAATGAAAGGTGGCGACTGTTCGTTGATAAAGCGCACATATTGCTCACGATTCCAACCTTGTCTACCGATACCAATAATGCGGGTGCCTGCATCTAATTTGTCATGGGCATGGGCTATGTAGAGCGCGGGAAGCAATTTGCGAAAGGACAAATCGCCAGCGCCACCAAAAATGACGATGTCATAAGAAGACGAAGTGTTCGTGTGCTGCATGGCTTTCATAATAAATGCAAAAAACTACCAAAAACTTAATTAAGTACCAAATCAATGACCAAAAGATGAATCGAGGAAAATAGCAGCCATGTCTGCGCACGATCACCCTTCTACGTCATTTGCCGATGCAATAGGCGTTTTTGACTCCGGCGTTGGCGGTTTATCGGTATTGCGCGCCATACGTGACGCCTTACCTTTAGAAAATTTGGTTTACGTGGCTGATTCAGGCCACGCACCGTATGGCGATAAAACAGAAGCGCTCATTACCGAGCGGACATTAACAGTAGGCAATTGGTTGGCGTCCTCAGGCGTTAAAGCCATCACGGTCGCTTGCAATACCGCAACAGTTGTTGCCATCCGCCATTTGCGCGAGCAAATACATATTCCAGTTGTTGCAATTGAACCGGCTATCAAACCTGCTGTAAATATCACGCGATCAGGCGTTGTCGCAGTGCTAGCCACCACGCAAACCTTGCAAAGCGAGAGCGTCGCGCGTTTGTGTCAGGCATATGGTGAGGGAAAGCGCATCTTGTTACAAGCGTGCCCTGGATGGGTGGAAGCAGTTGAGCAAGCGGACTTGGACAGTCCACACACGCAAGCTTTGCTGCGCCAGTTCGTGGAGCCCTTGATACACCAAGGCGTGGATACCTTGGTGCTAGGCTGCACGCACTACCCCTTTTTACGAAACACCTTGCAGCAGATTGTTGGCGAACAAGTTGTCCTCATAGACCCCGCGGTTGCAGTTGCCACTGAGTTGACCAGACGCTTAGCCAATAACCGCCATGTCCATACAAAAACTAGTGGAACAACGCGATTTTTTACAACGGGGAATGTCCTACACGTACAGCAAGTCGTGTCGCATTTGTGGGGCGATACGGCAATAGTGGAGACGATGTCTTAGTCTTAACAAGCAGCATTTGTATGTGCTTTGCATATACAGTGCTATTTTGAAAAATATAACTGGAGCGAACGTGCAACTAGGAATGATTGGTTTGGGTCGAATGGGCGGCAATATTGTGCGGCGATTGATGCAGCATGGGCACTCTGCCGTGGTCTATGACGTGAATCCAGAAAACGTCAGCCAACTGGCGAAAGAAGGGGCAGCTCCGAGTAAAAGTTTGTCGCACATGGTCGAGCAAATGCCCAAACCCAGGGCCATTTGGGTCATGTTGCCAGCTGGTGAGATAACCGCACAAACCATTTCAGAATTAAGCGAGCTTTTAGAGGCTGGTGACATGTTGATAGATGGTGGTAACTCCAACTTTCAAGATGACGTGCGTCATGCCCAAATGTTGCAAGCCAAAGGCATTCGTTATCTCGACGTGGGTACCAGCGGGGGGGTGTGGGGCTTGGAGCGAGGGTATTGCATGATGATTGGAGGCGATAAATCTGCTGCTATCCATCTCGATCCTATCTTTAAATCTCTGGCGCCAGGGATAGGAAATATTCCTCGTACACCTGGGCGTGAAGGCAAAGTTTCTACTGCCGAAGAAGGCTATCTCTACACCGGGCCCGCGGGTTCAGGTCATTTCGTGAAGATGGTGCACAACGGCATTGAATACGGATTGATGCAAGCCTATGCGGAAGGCATGGATGTGCTCAAAGGTGTTGCACAAGAAAGTATTCCGGCCGAAAGACGTTACCAGCTAGATTTGGCCGACATCACAGAGTTGTGGCGGCGCGGCAGCGTAGTCTCATCGTGGTTGCTCGATTTATCCGCCATTTCATTAGCGGAAGATCCAGAACTCGCCTCTTATTCTGGGCATGTTCAAGACTCTGGAGAGGGGCGCTGGACGATCAACGCCGCCATTGAAGAGGCCGTGCCAGTACCTGTTTTGTCAGCGGCTTTGTTTGCCCGTTTTCGCTCGCGTCAACTCAGCACCTTTGCCGACAAAATGCTGTCAGCTATGCGCAAGCAGTTTGGTGGCCATCAAGAGCCTAAAAAATAATTATCAGAGGTCCTGTAGTGCTGTTTTCAAATGATGTGTAAATAGCGCATCGTCAGCGAGTGCATTGGCATTGAGTAATGCCAGTTTGACCAAAAAAAGCTCCGCTTTTTCAGGGCCTGCTTGATCGATCGCGGTGGCCAAACTGTCATAGACGTTTTCTAAGGCTGCGATGCTTAATTCTGGTTTCACCATAGTTTTTCCTTATTGAACGAGAACAGCTTGAAGCGCGCTGTGTAATCGGGTTTCATCGATGTGGAGCCAGCGACCACAAATATGCTGATCGGGGCGCAGTAAATACGCTCCGCCTGAATCTGGAATGCCATAGCGAGACTTCACTTTGCCTAATGGGTCTTGCAAAGTCATATCGGCGCCTACGACAGAATGTGGTGCTCCGACCGCTATTACCCGAATGGGAAGCCCTTTATTTTTGAACGTCCGAATCATGCTTTGCAATTGCGGTGAAACGCGGGCATGTTGCTTGGGTGCGTTTGGCTTTTCATCTTGCTTTGTAGGTTTAGAGGTATCGACAAAATAAAGTAAATCAAAGCCACCGCCAAGGTGGTCTAGTAAAAAATCACCGTTGGTCAAGCGGACGTTGTGTGGTGGAGCACCATGCGAAGGGCCTGTTTCAAACAAAGCGTTGTCATCGTCTGGACTGTTGAGCACAGAGTGTGAATATTCATGGGGACGCGAAGTGCGCCAATGAAATAGCGGGCGAACAAAAGCCTGTGTAAGGGACAACGATAAAACAGCGTCGCGTAGCAAGCGAAAGCCTCGGCTAGGCGGCGCCATGAAACGCGTGCTCTTACCAGATTCTGTGATGATTTCTCTGGCTGCAGTGACACGCTCAGTACTGAAATTACGCAAAAATTTGTCGCTGGTTAGGCCTTTGCACACCATGGCTAGATGCCACCCTACAGATTGCGCGTCTTGAAATGCAGTATTTGCGCCACGGACTCCAAAAATAGGTAACAAATGCGCAGCGTCCCCAATAAACAGAGTTCTTCCGTGCTGGTAGTCTGGTAATGTCAACGTCCGTGCGGAATAGACGGAACTCCAATCCATTTCCCAGGCAATACCTGCATGGCCAATCATCGCCAGTTGGGCGTTGATACGTTCTTTGAGGGATGCAGGCTCTAGCGCTTGTTCAGGTGTTTCGCCAGGCGGCAGTTGGTAATCGATGCGCCAAATACCGTGCGGTTCGCGGTGCATCAATATCGTGTTGCCTCGGTTCCATTCAGGATCGAAAAATGCCAATCGCTCAGTGGGGTAAGGCAAGTCAATTTTGATATCTGCAATGACAAAAAATCCTTCATAGGATGCGCCTTCGAGTTTGAGACCCATGGCGCTGCGTATATCTGAGCGGCCACCGTCTGCAGCAATGAGCCATTGGGTTTCAAGTTGGTAAGTGCCTTCAGGTGTATCGATCTTCACTTCGGCGTGTCCAGTGTGCTGCACTACACCCACTACTTTATTTCCCCAGCGAACATCAATGCAGGGATTCGCTTGGCAAGCGTCGAGCAAGTATTCTTCTAAATATTGCTGTTGGATATTGGTCATAGGTGGGTATCTGTCGTCATCGTCATGGGGTGCTTCCATGCGAAATACGCGTTGCCCGCGGTAAAACGAATTTCCAAAGCGCCAAGGCAATCCGTTTTCTAAGATTTTGTCTGCAACACCCACTTGCTGCAGTATTTCCATGGATCGGCGGGTAAACACAATCGCACGGCTGCCTTGGGATACCTGCAACTCAGAATTCAAAACCACACTGTGCACGCCAAACCGAGCCAGTTCAAGTGCAGTGACTAATCCAGCAGGGCCAGCGCCTACGATCGTCACCGCATGTCTTAATTGCGACTCTTGCTTGGATGGCAACCAAGGTTCAAACACCTTGTATTTGTAATAAATGGAGGCGCGAGGTGATTTTTCAGGGAAATGCATAAACGTTGCCAAAAGTACTTTTGCAATGGTATTTCACAAATTTAATGCCATTTGGATCGTCGATTCGCTCAATAGCCCTCTGTCTGCCAGCATAAAGGGGTAACCCTTACACTTGTTGGTTATTAGAAATAGCCCATGAACGCCTACACAGACGTCTCTTTTTTCCCGCGAAATGCTAAGCCGCTGAACAGTTACAGAAAATACTGGGCGGCTCGCTTTGGCACGGCTCCTTTTTTGCCAATGAGCCGCGAAGAAATGCAGCAACTTGGCTGGGACAGTTGCGACATCATCATCGTGACGGGCGACGCCTATGTTGACCACCCCAGTTTCGGCATGGCAGTGATTGGTCGCATGTTGGAAAACCAAGGCTTTCGTGTCGGCATCATTGCCCAACCAGACTGGCAAAGCGCAGACCCATTCAAAGCATTAGGTAAGCCCAATTTATTCTTCGGTGTAACCGCTGGCAATATGGATTCGATGATCAACCGATACACGGCAGATCGAAAAATTAGAAGCGATGATGCCTATACGGCAGGTGATATTGGTGGCAAGCGTCCAGACAGAGCCGCCTTGGTCTATAGCCAGCGCTGCAAAGAAGCGTATAGCGATGTACCCATTATTTTGGGCGGTATTGAAGGTTCCCTCAGACGCATCGCCCATTACGACTATTGGTCAGACAAAGTGCGTCGCTCCATCGTCGTCGATAGCAAGTGCGATTTGCTCTTGTATGGCAACGCGGAGCGTGCGATTGTTGAGATTGCGCACCGATTAGCCAATAAAGAGTCCGTTCAAAACATCACCGATGTGCGTGGCACCGCCTTTGTAAGACGCCAAACGCCAGAGGGTTGGTTTGAAATTGATTCATCCAACATTGATGAGCCGGGTAGGGTGGAGGGGCATGTGAATCCTTACCTGATGGTCAGTGAAGTGGCTAAGCAACAAGGGCAGAGTTGTGCTCGTGAAGACGAAGCGCAAGCGGTTGCAGAAGCGGCTAATCAACAACAGGTTGCTGGGCGACTTCTCGATCAAAAGCCACAACCCATTAAGTTTGTGGACAACCCCAATCTGCCAGGTCTACAAGGCAAAGGCAAGCTCAAAGTCCCACCAAGAGACAAAAGCGTCATTCGTTTGCCAAGTTATGAGCAGGTGAAATCTGACCCGGTTACCTATGCCCATGCCAACCGTGTCTTGCATTTAGAGACTAATCCGGGCAACGCGCGTTGTTTGGTGCAAGCCCATGGCGAAGGTACTACTGCGCGCGATGTCTGGGTCAACCCTCCGCCGATTCCGTTGACAACGGCTGAAATGGATTTGGTGTTTGATCTGCCCTATGCCAGAAGTCCACATCCGGTGTATGCCGATGCAAACGGTAGCCACGATGGCGAAACCAAAATCCCTGCTTGGGAAATGATTCGTTTCAGCGTCAACATCATGCGCGGCTGTTTTGGGGGATGCACGTTTTGCTCCATCACAGAACATGAAGGCCGCATCATTCAAAGCAGAAGTGAAGACTCTGTCATTCGTGAGATTGAAGATATCCGCGACAAGGTGCCAGGCTTCACAGGGGTTATTTCTGATTTGGGCGGCCCCACAGCCAATATGTATCGCATTGGTTGCAAAAGCCCAGAGATTGAATCTGCCTGTCGCAAACCGAGTTGTGTGTACCCAGGAATTTGTCAAAACCTCAATACCGACCACAGTTCATTGATACACATGTACCGTCGTGCACGGGAACTCAAAGGCGTTAAGAAAATTTTGATCGGTTCTGGATTGCGCTACGACTTAGCCGTTCAATCCCCCGAATATGTCAAAGAGTTGGTGACCCACCATGTGGGGGGTTATTTAAAAATTGCCCCTGAACACACCGAGGGCGGGCCTTTGTCCATGATGATGAAGCCC
>CANBZB010000006.1 GCA_947373745.1 Burkholderiales bacterium
GCCCAAGACCGCGCCTTGAGCGAAGCCACTGCCTTTGCCATCCGCATCGATGTGGCCGAAGAGCTCACCCGCTTGGTGTCGCACTTTGACGAAATGGACGCCTTGCTCAAAAAAGGCGGTAACGCAGAAGGCGTGGGCAAGCGCTTGGACTTTTTGATCCAAGAGTTGCACCGCGAGGCCAATACACTGGGATCCAAGTCCGCCACCCTGGAGATGACGCGCATCTCGGTGGACATGAAGGTATTGATCGAACAATTGCGCGAACAAGTACAAAATTTGGAATGATGGAAAACTTCCCCGGCAACCTTTTTGTAGTCGCCGCCCCCAGTGGGGCTGGTAAATCGAGCTTGGTTAAAGCGTTAATGGAACTCGACGCCAAAGTGCGTCCTTCCGTGTCGCACACCACCCGCGCCCCACGCGGCCAAGAAAAGCATGGGCGGGAATACTATTTCGTCTCTGAGCCCGAGTTCGACCAGATGGTGGCCTCCAACGCATTTTTAGAGTGGGCCCACGTACACGGCTATCGCTATGGCACATCGCGCAAAGCGATTGAAGACCGGATTGCCCAAGGCGCCGACGTGGTGCTAGAGATCGACTTCCAAGGCGCGGTGCAGGTCAAAAAGCTGTTTGCCAATGCCGTGTCTATCTTTATCCTCCCGCCAAGTTGGGAAGAGTTGAAATCCCGCCTGCACAACCGTGGCGAGGACGCGCCCGAAGTGATTGCCTTGCGTCTACAAAACGCCGCTGAAGAGATGGCCCAGGCCAATGAATTCGACTTCGTTATAATTAACGAATTGTTTGAGCGCGCAGTATTCGACCTAAAAGCTGTTGTTCACGCGCAACGACTCAAATACTCGGCACAGCGCCGAGCTCGGGCGGACGTATTCGACGCCTTAAACCTCAATTGAACCGACTTCTGGAGCATCCATGGCCCGCATTACTGTTGAAGACTGTCTTGAGCAAATTCCTAACCGTTTCCAGCTCGTGCTGTGCGCCACTTACCGTGCCCGCATGTTGAGCCAAGGCCACACGGCGAAGGTCGAAAGCAAAAACAAACCTGGCGTGACTGCGTTGCGCGAAATCGCCGCTGGCTTGATCGGCACTGAAATGCTCAAAAAGGTACCAGGTTAATAACCACTTACCCCGGCAAAAAGCACCGTTGTACGGTGCTTTTTTTTCATTACAGGTAAAGTCGGACTAATGAGCGCCCTCCAGTCCCCGATTGCCCGTGTCTCCGCGAAAGACAAAGCGGCGACCAGCCCTGCCGCTGCCAATGCGGCGGCGGCTAGTTTCGCCGCGCTCACCGCTAAGTTGGATTACCTCAGCCCAGAAGGCCTAGGCCAAGTGCGTAGTGCCTATAAATATGCCGACGAAGCGCATCTAGGCCAATTACGCAACAATGGCGAACCCTACATCACACACCCCATCGCCGTCGCCGCCCAGTGCGCAGATTGGAAGTTAGACGCACAAGCACTTTCCGCCGCCTTGCTGCACGACGCGATGGAAGACTGTGGCATCACCAAGGTGGATTTGATCGAGCGCTTTGGCATCCAAGTAGCTGACTTGGTTGATGGATTAACCAAGCTCGACAAACTCGAATTCAACACCCGAGAAGAAAACCAAGCCGAGTCTTTCCGCAAAATGCTGTTGGCCATGGCGCGCGACGTGCGCGTGATTTTGGTCAAACTCGCTGACCGCAGCCACAACATGCGCACCATGGGCGATATGCCGCGCAGCAAATGGGGGCGGATTTCGCGCGAAACGCTAGAGATTTATGTGCCAATCGCCCACCGACTAGGCCTCAACCAAACCTACCGCGAACTGCAAGAGTTAGCCTTCCAACATTTGATGCCTTGGCGCTACCAAGTCTTAGGCAAGGCCGTCAACAAAGCGCGCCAGCGCCGCCGCGACTTGATGAAGCGCGTGCAACAAGAAGTAGAAACCGCATTCACCAAAGCTGGTTTGTCCGTTCGCATCTCTGGGCGGGAAAAAACCCTCTATTCCATTTACAAAAAAATGGATTCCAAGCATCTGAGCTTTGCCCAAGTCACGGACATTTACGGCTTTCGCCTGATATTGCCGCAGGTGACGGACTGCTACACCGCCTTGGGCGTTTTGCACCAACTCTATAAACCTGTGCCAGGTCGATTCAAAGACCACATTGCCATTGCCAAGTTAAACGGCTACCAGTCTTTGCACACCACCTTGGTGGGACCGTCTGGTTTGAACGTCGAATTTCAAATGCGCACGGAGCCTATGCACGTGGTCGCCGAGTCTGGCGTGGCGGCGCACTGGCTCTATAAATCCAGCGGCGCCTCCACGGAAGCCGGCGACAACTTAGGCAACAAATGGTTGCAATCTTTGCTCGATATCCAAGACGAAACGCGTGATGCGACTGAGTTTTGGGACCACGTCAAAGTGGACTTGTTCCCCGATGCGGTCTATGTCTTCACGCCAAAAAGCCGCATCATGGCCATGCCACGCGGCGCCACCGTGGTCGACTTTGCCTACGCCGTGCATAGCGATGTGGGTGACCACGCTACCGCCGCCAAAATCAATGGCACCTCAGTGCCTTTGCGCACGGAAGTTTCTAATGGTGATGTGGTGGAAGTTGTCACCTCACCTGACGCCACGCCCAACCCCGCATGGCTAGGTTTTGTGCGCACGGGACGGGCCCGCTCCAAAATTCGCCACCATCTCAAAACCATGGCGCAAACCGAGTCGAAAGATTTGGGCGAAAAACTCTTGGCGCAAGCACTGCGCGCTGAAGGCATTGAGAACATGCCAACGCTTGACACCAAGCATCAAGTCTTGTGGGACAAATTGCTGCGCTTCACGGGTAGTAAATCGCTGGACGAGTTGCTGGTAGATATCGGCTTGGGCAAACGCGTGGCAAGCATCGTGGCGCGTCGATTGGCTAAGTTGCTATCAGAAGTCGGCCAAAAACCTGACCCACTGCTGATGAGCCGCGAGCGATTCACCGCGCATGAAACCATCTCGCAAGGCAGCGTCATGGTCGACGGTAGCGCCAATGCATCGGTGCAATACGCGCCTTGTTGCCGACCGATTCCGGGCGACCCGATTCTGGGGTATTTGGGGCGCGGCGAAGGCTTGGTGGTCCACCACGAAACGTGCTCCGTTGCCAAACATTTGAAATACAAAGACAGTGAACGCTTTATCGCAGTCGAATGGGCAGACGAGCCAGTGCGCGCTTTTGAAGCAGGCGTAGTGGTGACGGTTAGCAATGCCAAAGGCGTGCTGGCCCGCGTAGCATCTGCCATTACCTCGGCAGAAGCAGACATCAACTTTGTCAATATGCCAGACGAAGTCTCTGGCCAAGAAACCGCCGATTTGCGTTTTGTGATTGCGGTGCGCGACACCACACATATCGAAGCCGTACTGCGCAACCTACGCCGCTTGCAGTCGGTGATGAAGGCAGACCGTGTCACCTCGGGTTCTGCGCGGGATTCGCAACCTACCAGCAACCGCTAACGGCGCAAGCGCGTTGATCTACTGCAACGCTTGCGGGTATTGCACGCGTAGCACTTCAACTTCTTGCACGCCAACGGGTGTGACGAGTTTGACCACATCGCCCTCCCGTGCTTTGAGCAAAGCGCGGGCTATCGGCGAAATCCACGTCACCTCGCCTTTCAAACTATCGGCTTCGTCAATTCCCAAAATGGTAACGGTGCGCTCGTCGCCTGCCTCTTCGAGGTAGGTCACGGTCGCGCCAAAAAAGACTTGGTCTTTGCCAAAGTGCACGCTGGGTTCGGTCACCTCAGCAATCTCTAGGCGTTTGGTCAAAAAACGGATGCGCCTGTCTATCTCGCGCAAGCGTTTCTTGCCATAGATGTAATCGCCGTTTTCTGAACGATCGCCGTTGCTGGCCGCCCAATGCACGATATCCACTACTTTGGGACGCTCGTTGTCTATCAAGTCAAAGAGTTCAGCGCGTAGGGCTGCATAGCCTTGGGGAGTGATGTAGTTTTTACCCCCAGCTGGCAGCGGTGGAAGGCCTACTTCGTCGTCTTCGGTGTCAGATTCGCGGGTGAAGGCTTTGCTCATACGCAAAAATTGGCTCAAACCAACTCGAACCCACCCGCTAGTCGGAGGGCTTGGGTCGAGGTATCTGTCAAAGCGTCCGACAAAGCCTGCGCTAGCCCAGGTTGCTGGGCTTGAGAGGAGATACCCAGGGCATACACAGTGGCCAATTCAAACTCTTGCGGCAAGACGCCGACCAAATCGACACCCTCGGTGTATTTGATTTCTGTGACTTGGGTACACCCAATCACTTGTCCATCAGCCTGCGCCATCGCTTTCATGGCTGTCGCGCCATTCGCAAAGGTACGGAAACGATCGGCCAATTCAACGTCGAGTCCCAAAGTTTGCAGCACTTTGAAGAAATGGATACCAGCCGTTGCTAACTTAGGGTCTGGAAAGTAAATGCCCTCTGCAGCCCGAAAGGCAGCTTGCAAATCAGCGCGGGCAGCAATAGCCGGATAGTTGGTGCCGTGTTTCACAGCAATACCTGTTTTCACCACACCCAAGGCGCGCAGGCTGCCAGCTTTGACATGACCGCTGTCGATCAAGCCGTGCACCAAGGCTTGAGAGAGGATCACCACGTCGCAAGGTGTACCTTGTAACAACGCTTCTTTCATCGCGCCGACTGCGCTGAAAGTGCCGTGCAATGTGCACCCATGCTTTGCCTCAAACTCGCCCCTCAATGGGTTGACTAGGCCAGCAGCGGCACCGCCGCTCAAAAGATAAACATCCATCTCAATCCGCCTTGGCGCCAGAAACTTTCACAATCGTCGCCCACTTGGCGACGTCGTCTGCTACGTATTTGGCAAACGCAGGGGCTGTCATGGACATTGCCACAGCGCCTTGCTTGGCCCATGCGGCTTTGACGTCTGGCGCATTCACGATTTTGTTGATCTCGGTATTCAAGCGTTGGACGATGGCGTCTGGTGTGCCAGCAGGTGCCATCATGCCGAGCCAAATCAAGGCCTCGTATTTGGGGACGCCGTCTTCGTTGACGGTAGGTAATTCAGGGGCGACTGTCGAGCGGGTGCGCCCTGTAGTCGCAAGACCTCGCACTTTGCCCGCTTTGATGTTTTCAGTCATGGTGGTGACGGCATCAAACATCACGTCTACCTGCCCAGACAACACATCTGTGCGTGCTGCCGCGCTGCCCTTGTAGGGGATGTGCGTCATGCTCACCCCCGCCATGTATTTGAACAACTCACCTGCCATGTGGTAGGGCGTGCCGTTGCCAGAAGAGGCGTAATTGATCTTGCCTGGATGGGATTTGGCGTACTTGATGAACTCTGGCAAATTTTGTGCTGGCACGCTTGGGTGGGCTACCAAAACCAAGTCGGAGTAATTGATTGGCGCAATAGGAACAAAGTCCTTGATTAAGTTGAACGGACGCACTGGTATCAAGGACTCGTTGACCGTTTGCGTGTTCGACATCATCAGCAAGGTGTAGCCATCAGGGGCGGCCTTGGCTACAGCGTCGGTACCAATGATGGAACCAGCCCCCGGGCGGTTGTCCACCACAAAACTTTGGCCAAGCGCCTCTTGCAAACGCTGCGCCATGAAGCGCGCATAGTTGTCAGCAGGGCCGCTGGCCGCAAAAGGCACGATGATTTTGACGGGACGGTTGGGATACGGTTGCTGGGCAAAAGCCGCCACGCCAGAGGCTAGCAATCCCAAAAAAAGTACACGGCGTTTAAAAAAATTCCATTCCATAGCTAGTCCATCTCCGTAAGGGGTGAGTGATTGTGTCGACAAAAAGCCCAAGCCAAGCCTGATCAAAAGGCAGATGCTATCGGTTTCTTGAAAAGTGGGCTAAATGGCGCCACGCGTATTGGTATAGAGCGCGTAAACCGAATGGCTGGCTGCCATGAACAGTCGGTTGTTTTTCGCACCGCCAAAACACACATTCGCGCAACGCTCTGGCAGGTGGATATGCGCAATGGCGGTTCCGTCTGGCGCAAACACACGCACACCATCAATTTTTTCAGGGTCAGCGCCTGGGGAGCCATCGCTGCCCCAGCCGCACCATAAGTTGCCCTGCACATCTACCGCGAATCCGTCGATCGCGCCATGGTCTTTGGCTTCGGTAAACAAGCGTTTGTTGGTGAGTTTCACACCACCACTGTCTTGCGCTTGTAAGTCGTAAGCCCAAATTTTTCTATAAGGCTGTGCGCGACTCTCCACCACGTAGAGCACCGACTCGTCTGGAGAGAACGCCAAACCATTGGGGCCTTGTAAGTCAGACAAAATTTGCTGCAATGCACCCGAGTCAGGCGCAATGCGATAAACAGACGCTACAACTTCTGAGCTTGCTGGGTCACCCTCCCAATCCCCTGAAATTCCAAAGGGCGGGTCAGTGAACCACACTGCGCCATTGCGCTGACAAATGATGTCGTTGGGCGAGTTGAGGCGTTTGCCCTCGAAGTGATCGGCCAATACGGTGATGCTACCGTTGTACTCGGTGCGGGTAATACGTCGGGCTTGGTGCTCACAGGTCAGCAATCTACCTTGCATGTCGCGCGCCAATCCGTTGGCGTTGTTCGAAGGTTTTCTGAATTCGCTGACTTGGCCTGAAGCATCGTCCCAACGCAAGATGCGGTTGTTTGGAATGTCTGACACCAGCAAGTAGCGCCCATCTCCAAACCATTGGGGACCCTCACCCCAGCGCAGACCGCTGGCGATTTGTTCGACGCTGCTACTGAACAAACGCAACTTCAAGAAGCGCTCGTCTAACACTTCGATTCGCGGATCAGGGTATCGGGAATTGGTTTCGAAGGGAATAGCCGGACCGGTGGTTATAGACATAAATGGAAAGGTTGGATTACAAAAAGTGCTGAAACAACCATGCCCAGAGGCGTTATTTCAGAATGAGGTTAGGCAACCACATGGAAAACGATGGCACATAGGTCACCAGCATCAAGGCAACGATCAAACCGCTGTAAAACGGCAGAATAGTTTTCATCACTTCCCCGACGGAGATGCCACCAATGGTGCAACCCACAAATTGGGTCGTTCCAACCGGCGGGGTGTTCAAACCCAAAGCGCAGTTAATCAACAGGACAATGCCAAACTGCTCCGTGCTCATGCCCATTTGCTGGCAAATAGGCAAGAAAATAGGCGTACAAATCAAAATGGTGGCGGCCATGTCCAAGAAGGTACCGAGCACAAACAAAATAATGTTCACCCAGAGAAAGATCACCCATGGCTCGCTGCTCACACTCGAGAGCATCTTGCCGGTTAACTCGGCAACGCCATACAGACCAATCAAGTAGCCAAACATGGAGCTGATACCAATCAGCAACAGCACGGCACCCGTGCTCTTGACCGCTTTCGCAGCTGCTTTCAAAAACTGCTCGCGCGTGAGTTTTTTGTAAACCACTGAAGCCAAAAACAAAGCCCACAAAACTGCCACAGAAGCAGATTCGGTCGCTGTAAAAGCGCCCGACAAAATACCCGTGATGATGATGACCACCACCAGCAAACCTGGTAGCGACTGCAAAAATGAACGCCAGACAATCGCCCAGCCAGGAAAGGTGCCGGCTGGGTAGCCGCGCTTGACGGCAACTCCATAAGCAGCCGCCAAGTTACACAGCGTCAAAAGCATGGCCGGCACGATGCCCGCCAAAATCAACGCGGAAATACTCACTTTGCCGCTCGCAGCCAAAGCAAAAATGATCAAGTTATGGCTGGTCGGCATCAAGGCGCCCACCAAAGACGCATGCGTTGTGACGTTCACCGCGTAGTCGACGTCATACCCTTCTTTCTTCATCTGCGGAATCAAGACCGCACCCATGGCAGACACGTCAGCCACAGGAGAGCCCGATACGCCGCCAAACAAAGTACAGGCCAACACATTACTCATGCCCAAACCGCCGCGCACATGGCCCGCGACGGATTTAGCGAAATCCACGATTTTGTCGGCGATGCCGCCATACATCATGATCTCGCCAGCAAAAATGAAAAACGGAATGGCTAAAAAGGAGAACGGATTCATACCCGAAATCATTTGCTGAAAGCCCACCGCCAAAGGCAAACCTTCAAACAACAAAGTTGCCAAAGAAGACAAGCCGATGGAGAAAGCCACCGGCACACCCAAGATCAGTAGCAGCGTGAAACTCACGCACAAAATAGTCAATGCCATGCGGGCTCCACCTCTTCATCGCGCAGCAAAGCAATGATGTGCTCTATCGAAAACAAGGCAACCAAAGCACCCGCCATCGCTGGCGGAATGTATTTGAAGGCCTCTGAAATACCCAGGGTCGGAATTTTGTAATCCCACACGCTTTGCGCCAGCAAGCCGCAGTTGTATGCCATCACCACGCCAAAGAGCAAAACCAATCCATGGATCAGCAACTCCATTTTGAGGCGCAATGATTCAGGCACGAGCACCAACAAAGACTCCAAGCCGATGTGGCCCGCGTCGCGCACGCCCACAGCCATGCCAAGCATGGTCACGTAGAGCACCAACAACACGGCGCCACTCTCGGCCCAAGTGGGTGAGTCGTTGAACACATAGCGTCCTATCACCTGATAGAGCACGGCCATGATCAACAACACCAGCCCTACTACGCCGATTTGCAGGCATAACTTTGCCAATGCGGCACAAAAGCGTGTGTACATACAAGCCGCTTATTTGACTGCGTTGATACGTTTGACCATATCTTGCAGCTTGGGATCCTTGAGGTATTTGTCATACACGGGTTTCATCGCACCTTGGAAGCTGGCTTTGTCGACATCGACAATCTCTGCACCACCGGCTTTGACAATAGCGAGCGATTTGGTTTCACGCTCGTCCCACAGCTTGCGCATATAAGTGACGGACTCTTTGGCGGCCGCGCGGATTTGCTTTTGCTCTTCGGCAGAAAGGGTGTCCCACACTTTCTTGGAGAACAACAAAATCTCTGGGGCCATGGAGTGTTCGGTCTTGTTGTAGTACTTGGCTACTTCAAAGTGGCGTGAACTCTCATATGAGGGGTAGTTGTTTTCTGCAGCATCGATCAAACCGGTTTTGAGCGCGGTGTACACCTCGCCATAAGGCATTGGCGTTGCGTTGGCACCCATGGCTTCGAGCAAAGACACCCACAAGTCGCTTTGCTGGACACGCACCTTCAAGCCCTTGGCATCCGCCAAAGTTTTGATGGGTTTTTTAACGGTATAGATGGAACGAGCGCCAGAGTCATAGAACGCCAAACCGACAAAACCTTGGGCTTCGCAATCTTTCAAAATTTCGTCACCAATTGCGCCATCCAAAACCTTACGCATATGCTCCGTGGAGCGGAACAAGAAAGGCATGGTCGGCACCATGGTGGCGGCGCAAATATTGTTCATCGGCGCCACGTTGACACGGGTCATCGCTAAGGCGCCAAGTTTGGTTTGCTCGATGGTGTCTTTTTCGCTACCCAAAGCTGATTTGGCAAATACCTTGATGGTGTGTTTGCCGCCGGTGGCTTTGCTGAGTTCTTCACTCATGTGGCGCACTGCCATGACGGTGGGGTAGTCGTCTGGGTGGACGTCTGAGGAACGGAACTCCGTGGCTTGTGCGCTAAAGGCCAAGACCGCAGCACTGGCCAATAAGGTTTTCAGAAAGAAAGAGGGCTTTTTCATCGTTGTCTCCTAGTTAAAAATTTAAATCGGGCTGTTTTTCACAAACCCACCACCTTGGTAAATCACGGCAGGGTCGCTCAAGTCGAGTTTGAGTTGCTTGGCTTCGGCTGCGTTCTTGAACTTGGCTGAACTGTCTTGCGGCTGATAGCCCACATGCTTGGCGGATGCGTTGTCCCACCATACAACGGGGTTGTCTGACATGCCATAAATCACGCTAAAACCCACTACAGGCGAGCTCAAACTGGCCACGACCAAGCGTTCTAGATCGTCGTAGCTCAACCAAGTCGCCAACATACGGCGGTCTTTGGGTTCGGGATAGGAAGAGCCAATACGCAAGCACACGGTCTCAATGCCATAGCGGTCAAAGTAAAAACGGGCGATGTTTTCACCAAAGGCTTTGCTCAAACCGTAGTAGCCATCTGGTCGCACAGGCATGGTGGGTGTCACGGTTTCGCTTTGCTTGTAAAACCCCGTCACATGGTTGGAGCTGGCAAAAACAATACGACGCGTGCCGTGTTTACGAGCCGCTTCATATAAGTTGTAGATGCCAACGATGTTGACAGGCAAGATTTCGTCAAACGGGCGCTCGACGGAGACACCGCCCAAATGGACGACACCGTCGACGCCTTCCAGCAGTTTGTCGACCGCTAGGGCGTCTTGTAGGGGAGCTGGCATTACTTCTTCGCCGACAGCAGCGGCACCTAACTCGGCAATATCGCTGACGCGAAGGGTTTGGCAATGGGGCTTCAAGCGTGGACGCAATACGCGGCCTAGGCCACCTGCCGCGCCAGTGAGCAGCAAACGCGGGTAAAGAATCGGGGGGGGTGTGGTCATGAAATGGGTAGTAAAAGTAGATCTGTAAGCAAAAAGCCAACGAATTCTGCCATTTGTATGATGAAACTCTATGCGGGTGAACACCGACTCAGGCGACTTGAATCGCACCTACAAGGGGCGCTAGCACCACTTTGGTGTAAACCCTTTTTGTATACAAACCAAAGTCGAGCACAATTTGGTCTGAATCTCGCCCGATGGCACCTGCCGTCTGGGCATCTTTATTGCAAGTACATCTTTTTAAAAACTTCGTCCCCGAATTAGGAGATCCCATGATCAAGCGTTCTTTTCTGAAAACCACCCTCGGCTTGGCTTGTGCCACCGCATTCAGCTTGGCATCAGCCCAGACCACCCCCATCAAATTCCAGTTGGACTGGCGTTTTGAAGGACCTGCCGCCTTGTTCTTGGTGCCAGCCGCCAAAGGGTATTTCAAAGACGCCAAGCTAGACGTCACCGTAGACGCTGGCAACGGCTCAGGTGGCGCGGTCACCCGCGTGGCTTCGGGCTCTTACGACTTAGGCTTTGCTGACTTGGCTGCCTTGATGGAATTCCACGCCAACAACCCCGACGCGCCCAATAAGCCAGTCGCGGTGATGATGGTCTACAACAATACGCCCGCTTCTGTCATGGCTTTGAAAAAGTCAGGCATCAAAACCCCTGGCGACTTGGCTGGTAAAAAGCTTGGCGCCCCTGTTTTTGACGCAGGCCGCCGCGCATTCCCCATCTTTGCCAAAGCCAACGAGATCGGCAACGTCACTTGGACCGCGATGGATCCTCCCCTGCGTGAAACCATGCTGGTTCGCGGCGATGTCGACGCGATCACTGGATTCACCTTCACCTCACTGCTCAATATCGAAGCGCGTGGCGTCAAGGCCGAAGACGTGGTGGTCTTGCAATACCCAGACTACGGTGTGAAGTTGTATGGCAACGCCATCATCGCCAGCCCCAAGATGATCAAAGAGAACCCTGCGGCTATCAAAGCGTTCTTGAGCGCATTTGCCAAAGGCATGAAAGACGTGATCAAAGACCCAGCCCAATCTATTGAATCTGTCAAAGCACGTGACGGCATCATCAATGTCGAACTCGAAACCCGTCGCTTGAAACTCGCGATTGACACCGTCATCAATAGCCCAGACGCCCGCGCTGAGGGTTTTGGACAAGTCAAAGGCCCCCGTTTGTCTTTGATGGCCTCGCAAGTCTCTGACGCTTTCAACACCAAAACCCGCGTGAAAGCCGATGAAATTTGGAACGGTTCATTCTTGCCAACCGCTAAAGAACTCGATGTTTTGCCTGCACCCAAAGCAGCTGCGAAGAAATAAACCAACGGCAATTTGATGACTGAAACTGCTGACAACTTTGTCGACTTCCAAAATGTATGGCTGGCCTACAACGATGAACTCTTAGCGAAGGACCACTTCGCAGTTGAGGACATCAACTTGCAGGTCAAACAAGGCGAGTTCATTGCCATCGTGGGGCCTTCAGGTTGCGGCAAGTCCACCTTTATGAAGCTCACCACGGGTTTGAAAAAACCCAGCCGTGGTGAGATTTTTGTTGATAACCAACCCGTCACAGGACCGCTCAAAATCAGTGGCATGGCGTTCCAAGCGCCGTCGCTTTTGCCTTGGCGCACCACACTCGACAACGTGTTGTTGCCGCTGGAAATTGTCGAACCCTTCCGTACCCAATTCAAAGCGCGCAAAGCAGAGTTTGAAGCACGCGCCATCAAGCTTTTGCAAACCGTGGGTTTAGGTGGATACGAACGTAAATTTCCTTGGGAACTTTCAGGTGGCATGCAGCAGCGCGCCAGCATTTGCCGTGCGCTCATCCATGAACCCAAGATGTTGCTGTTGGACGAGCCGTTTGGCGCGCTCGACGCTTTCACCCGGGAAGAACTCTGGTGCACCTTGCGCGATCTCTGGACGGAGCAAAAGTTCAATGTGATTTTGGTGACCCACGACTTACGCGAATCGGTATTTTTGGCCGACACCGTCTACGTCATGAGCAAAAGCCCAGGGCGCTTTGTCGTGAAACGCCATATTGACTTACCACGTCCGCGTGACCTCGAAGTCACTTACACGCCGGCCTTCACCGACATCGTGCACGAGCTGCGCAGCCACATTGGGGCGATCAGAAAATCATGAGTCCAAAACAACTTGAACGTTATGCGCCATGGGGCTTACTAGTCCTGACTATCGCTTTGTGGCAAATTATTTGTAGTGCCTTTGCGGTATCGGAATTTATTTTTCCGAGCCCCTTGCGCATTTGGCAGCAAATGGTGGAATTCCGCGACGTGATTGCCGCGCACGCATGGCGCACTTTTTGGGTGACCATGGCAGGCTTTGGCATTGCCATCGTGGTGGGCGTGTTGCTTGGTTTTGTGATTGGCAGTTCACGCTTGGCTTACGCAGCGGTCTATCCCTTGATGACAGGCTTTAACGCTTTGCCTAAAGCTGCCTTTGTGCCAATTTTGGTGGTGTGGTTTGGTATTGGTGTCGGTCCAGCAATCTTGACGGCGTTTTTAATCAGTTTTTTTCCAATCATGGTGAACATCGCCACTGGTTTGGCCACTTTGGAACCTGAACTAGAAGATGTGTTGCGCGTTTTAGGTGCAAAGCGTTGGGATGTTTTGGTCAAAGTGGGTTTACCCCGCTCCATGCCTTACTTTTATGGCTCACTCAAAGTTGCTATCACGTTGGCTTTTGTTGGCACTACCGTGTCTGAAATGACTGCCGCTAACGAAGGCATCGGGTATTTACTGATATCCGCCGGCTCTGCGATGCAAATGGGCCTGGCATTCGCAGGATTAGTCGTTGTGGGTGCGATGGCGATGGTGATGTATGAATTATTTAGTTATATAGAGAAGCACACCACTGCTTGGGCGCACCGTAGTTCGCAAAACTAATCCGTTATCATCTTTTCCCTTCTCGGTTGACTTTGTTGTTTTGACAATAAAGTCACTTTTCCACGTATAACTGCTTAAAAATTATGGAAACATCATCCGAACACCCTCACCCCGTAGTCGACACAGGCGTCAACTATTGGTTTTTGTTGTTAATGGTCCTTATCGTCGTAGCGGTAACGTGGCTTGGCATATTGAACTTCACCGAAGGCAGAAAAACTGAAGTCGCCAAATCCAACGGCGAAGCTTGGGTTACCTGGTTAACGGAACAAGGCACCCAACGTTTTGAAGCCGACTACAAAATTCAAGCTTGCAAAGGTGGCGTCAAACCGTCTGGCGACCCATCTAAGTCCGATGCCCCCGTTTTGGGCACTTGGGGCGCGTGTCTTGACTACATCATGAAAAACACCGATCTCAAGGACCAAAACAACACATTTTTCAATAAACCCCCGCAGTTAATTGAGAAATGCATCCCCACCGATATTTCTACATCAGGTGCCATCGTCATTGAGGATTTGATGCCTACCCCACCAGGGTCCGCCATTCCATTTGTCGGGTCACAACTGGTGGAAACTGACTCCATCGATTACAAAATGCAGTTGCGCGTCTCGGTGTGCGACAAGGGCGGTTACGCCATCAAAGTTGCTGAATTCGAATTCTGAGGTGCACTATGGAAAGATCTAAAGACCAATTCTTAAAGAACCTCGACGTTCACGCTCTGCTAGGCCAAGAGGAAAAAGAAGCCAATATTCCCAGAGACTTGCCTACACGCCAGTGGTTGTACGCATGGCTTTTGGACCCCAATATTGAGGGCAACTACCAAAAATCTTTGGACAAATGGATCAGTTTGCTGATCATTGCCAACTTATTTTCTTTGGTATTTGAGCACGTGCCTGCCGTGTTTGAGCCAAATCAACTTTGGTTTGAGATTTTTGATATTTTTTCTGTTGTGGTGTTCACCATTGAATACCTCTTACGCTTTTATTTAGCGCCAGAAGACGAAGAATTTAAAACACGCAAGCACGCGCGTTTTGCCTACATCAGAAGTCCTTTTGCCATCATTGACTTCTTTGCGATTGCGCCTTTCTATCTCAAGCTGTTAGGCGTTGACCTCGACCTGCGTGTATTGCGATTCTTGCGGCTGTTGCGGATCATGAAGCTCTTTCGCATCATCATTCCAGCTATTGCTGAATTCAAAGAACTCAATAAAGGCCGCTCCTTCCGTCAAAAAGTCCATGCCTTGGTTTTCCCAAGTCCATTTGGTGGAACCGCACAGGTCATCTTTGAGGTGTTCATTGCGGTTTGGGTTTTGTTATCCGTTTTGTCCGTGATCTTGGAATCTGTCCACAGCATTTCTTATGTCTTGAACATGCAATTTGTGGTTCTAGATGCTGTCGCCGTGGGTATTTTCACGATTGAATACGTCATGCGTATTTATGCTTGCGTGGAAGAACCTGGGTTTAAAGGCCCTATTGGTGGACGTTTCAAGCAAGCCAAATCCCCCTCCACTTTCATTGACTTCTTGGCAATCCTGCCCTTCTTCTTAGAAGTCTTCTTGCACCATCTGATTGACCTTCGTTTCTTGCGAGTCTTCCGTTTGGCGCGATTGCTCAAACTCACTCGCGGTAACGACGCAACGGTGACGCTATTCAGAGTGATCAAGCGCGAATGGCCCATGATCAGTTCAGCCGCATTCATCATGATGTTGCTGGTGGTTCTTACTGCGAGCTTGGGTTACTTGTTCGAACACGAAGCCCAGGCCGAGAAGTTTGACAATATTCCTAACTCTATTTACTGGGCAGTGATTACCTTGGCCTCCGTGGGTTATGGCGATATTTCTCCCGTGACTCCGATAGGCCGTGCCATGACAACCATCATGGCGCTAGTGGGTATTGGTATTTTTGCCATCCCTGCTGCTTTGCTGGCATCTGCCTTCAGTGACGAATTGGCCAAAGAGCGTGACGCTCTGAAGGCCAACTTGTTCGCCATTTTGAAAGATGGACATATCGATGAAGAAGAAGCCTTGGTCATTCGCAGAGAAGCCAAGCGCCTGCACCTGACGATTGAAGAGGTGAACGCTTTAATAGAGACCGTGATCAAAGAACACGAACTCGAAGAGCGCAATCCTTGGCCCGTGCACAAAATTGCAGAAAAACCGGAACTCGCTGTAGAGCATTTCAAAACTTTACTGGGTCAAATTCGCCAATTAGGCGTACACACGGACCGCAGCGCATTTGAAAAGCTTGCTAGTGACAAGCACCACTTGTCTGAGTACGAATTGGACCTGTGGCACAAGATTCAAAACAAATCGTCATAAATTTTTTGCTGCTTTCTCTCTAAACTACACGCCACTCCTTCAAAAGGGTGGCATCTTCTTTTAAGCGTTCGCTTCAGCACATCTCTCTCTAAAAATAATGACTTCTGGCTTCAAAAATACCCTGATGGAGATCATGGATGGCTCGCCCAAGCATGCAGCCAGCCGCTGGGTAGAACTCGCCATCACCATCGTAGTGCTGGTCAACTGCTCTGCAGTTATCTTGGATTCTGTGCCTGAAATACACGCAATTTACAAAGACTTTTTCCACGAACTTGAGTTCTGGAGTGTGATGTTCTTCACAACTGAATACATTGCACGTGTATGGTCTCTGGGTGCTAAGTATTCAGAGTCTGAGGGCAGCAGTTGGAAAGGCCGTCGCCAATACATCTTCAGCCCCTTCGGTTTGGTCGACTTCTTTGCGACCATGCCTTACTACATGCACATATTCTTCCCGTATTTGGATTTACGTATCTTGCGCGTTTTGCGTCTATTGCGTATTTTGAAACTCTCCAAATACAACACTGCATTACAAGACTTGTTTCAAGCGGTCTACTCAGAACGCCAAGCCTTTGGTTCTGCAGTTTTCTTACTCACCATCGCAACTGTCGTATCCGCTTCACTCATGCATTTTGCAGAAGGACATGAGCAACCTGAATTTTTCGGCACGATTCCGCACTCCATTTATTGGGCCATCATCACCATCACATCGGGCTATGGCAACGTCGAGCCCGTCACCAAAGCTGGTGAAGCCATTGCCCTCGTTACCGGATTCTTGGGCGTGTGTATGGCTGCGATCATGACCGGTATCGTGGCCTCAGCGTTCTCCAACCAAGTGGCTCGTAAAAAGGCTGCCTTTGAAGCGCAAATTCGCGAGATTTTTTCAGATGGCGTTGTATCGGACGAAGAGAAAGAAACGCTCAAACGCTTGCAAGCCCATTACCGCCTGACGGATGTACAAGTGGAAGCCATGCTGCAACGTGCGCAAAACAAAACTGTCATGAAGGGCTAACACACCATGACATCTATCCAACGTTTGCGTCGTAGAGCCTTTGAAATCATGGACGGTGCCGTCCCTGATAAATACAGCCACTTTGTTGAAGTCTTTGTTGCCCTGCTGGTGGTAGCCAATGTGGTTGGCATCATCTTGGAATCTGTGCCTGAAATTCATGAGGCATTTGAAGCCGAATTCCATGCATTTGATTTATTCAGTGTCGCGGTCTTTTCCGTTGAGTTTGTGATGCGTGTCTGGTCATATGGCGAGAAATACTTGCGTGATCAGGATGGTTCGGCGTGGAAAGGTCGCAAAGAGTATTTATTTAGCTTCTACGGCATCATCGACTTTGTCAGTACTGTGCCGTTTTATTTACAGCTCATTTTGCCGGGTGCAGATTTACGGGTGTTACGAATGTTCCGTTTATTACGGATTTTTAAGCTCTCTCGCTACAACAGTGCATTTGACGACATGGTGGCTGCCGTAAAGGCTGAGCGCGACTCATTTTCTTCTGCTGTTTTCTTGTTGTTTATCAGTTGCCTGTTATTTTCTTCCTTGATCTACATCATCGAAGGCCATAAACAACCCGAGGTCTTCCCTTCAATTCCTGCTGCGATGCATTGGTTTGTCATCACCATCGTCTCAGGCTGGGGCAATGTGGACCCCATCACTTTTGTCGGAACGATTTTGGTGATCTTCACGCAAATTCTCTCCATTGCGCTGGCGGCAATTTTGACGGGCGTGGTCTCTACCGCTTACACCGCGCAAGTTGAGCGCCGTCAAGCCATGTACGAGATGGAAGTGCGTGCTGTTCTAGCCGACGGCGTTGTCACCGAAGAGGAACAAGCCCAACTCAAGATCATGCAAGCCAAACTTGGCATGTCTGATGACCAAGTTCAGGCAATAGCCGAACAAATCAAAGAAGAGAAAAAACTAGCCGAAACTGGTAACTCTTAAACACTGCCAACGCTTTCTAATTTCTTAAGCCCATGACGATTTTTTACGAACCCCGAAATGGGCACGGTTTGCCGCACGATCCTTTCAATGCCATTGTGGGTCCACGCCCTATTGGCTGGGTCTCCACCAAAAGCGCCAGTGGTATTTTGAATTTGGCGCCCTATAGTTTTTTTAATGCCTTCAACTATGTCCCACCCATAGTTGGGTTCTGCAGTGTCGGCGCCAAAGACTCCTTACGCAATGTGCAAGAAACAGGTGAATTTGTATGGAACTTGGTAACGCGCTCCTTGGCAGAAGCCATGAACAAAACCTGCGCGCCTGTTCCACCGGAAGTCAATGAATTTGAACTAGCAGGCCTCACACCCCAAGCATCGAACATCGTACAAGTGCCCCGCGTACTAGAAAGCCCCGTTTCCTTCGAATGCCGATGTACACAAATTGTTCAACTACAAGGCTATGACCAACAAAAGGTCAACTCATGGTTGGTGCTCGGTGAAGTCGTTGGTATCCATATTGACGAGCGGCTATTAAAAGACGGCATCTACGATACTGCTGGAGCGCAGCACGTGATGCGCGGCGGCGGACCTGCTGATTACTTCAGCGTAGGACCAGAGCAGTTATTCCGCATGTCTCGGCCTTCGGCTTGATGCGCGAATGCCAAACCTAACGCGTCGTCAATTGCTGGTTGGTGCTGGCACTTCTGCACTAAGTTTTCCCTTTAGTGCACTCGCAGACACATGGCCTTCAAAACCCCTGCGGCTGATTGTTCCCTTCGCTCCAGGCGGCAGTTCTGAAATTGTTGCCAGAGCACTGGCTGGCGAATTAGGTAAAACCATCGGTCAAAGCGTGTTTGTTGAAAACAAACCCGGAGGTGCAGGCAATATCGCCATGCAAGAAGTCGCCAACGCCACCGACGAACACACCCTCATCTTGGGACACATAGGCACCTTGGCAGTCAACCAATATATCTTTGCAAAATTGCCCTACGACCCCAACAAAGACTTCACGCCTATCACGCTTATTTCTAAAGTGCCCAGCCTGTATGTGGTGCACCCCGATTTACCTGTGAAAAATCTCAAAGAGTTTGTCGCTTACGCCAAAGCAAATCCCGCACAACTCAACTACGGTTCAGCGGGTAACGGCAGTGCAGGGCATTTAGCGTTTGAGTATTTGAAGATGACTACTGAGATATTCGTACTACACGTACCCTACCGGGGTACAGGCCCCATGTTGACAGATTTACTGGCAGGCCGTCTGCAAGCTGCAGCCGTTGGCGCACCCGCACTCTTGCAATTCATCAAAGCAGGCAAACTGCGATGCATTGCTACCGGCACTAGCGTTCGATTGCCTCAATTGCCCGATGTAGCAACTGTTGCAGAGCAAGGCTACAAAGGGTTTGAAATGACGCAATGGTATGGCTTGTTAGCACCCAGCAAAATGGCCAAAGGAAATATCGATAAACTAGAAAAAGAGGCTATTGCCGCAACGCGCGGAAAAATCGTCAGCGACAAACTCAGCCAAGATACTGCGCTATCAGTTGGCAATACCAAGACCGAGTTTGAAACATTTATCAAACTTGAACAAGCACGTTGGAAACCAGTGATTGCACGCGCACAAATTAAGCCGGAGGGAATTTAAGCAATTTACTTGCTTTTGATAATCAGTTAATTCGTTCAAGTCAGATTCATGACAGCTCGATACGCTCAAAAAATACAGTATGCGACCGAAGGCAGATGGGTCAAGAACGGTTGAGGAGTATCAATAAAAGGAGCATAAGAATTCCCAAATAAAGTAGCACCAGCCCCGTTGTTAGTAAAAACTACAGGTTGCTGTGTTTGAAAAAAGTTTGATGATGTGAAAGCATTTGTGAGTGTCATACGTATTCCTATAAATGAGAGGTTGAAATTTAATGAAATGTGGCAGAGTAACTCCGCCACTGCAAATTATAAATAACACTTTAGTATTATTAAATTAATTTAACCAACATTTAATTTTTATTGATAGATTTATTTAATTAACCTGGATGGCGTACGCAATGGTCGCGCTTTCTTCATCGCAGATGCAGACAGCCAAATCTTGAATAGCAAGCTCACTTTATGAGCCTAGTCACACAGTATGCTATTTGAGTAAAAATTTTTATCTGACTTCGAATGCCCAATCCCCCCGCTAACGGTTTCATGGTGCTGCACAGCAACCAACTAGAAGGCTTACGCGAGTTGGCGGTAGGGTTTATTCGTAACAACCCTTTGCCAGTTCTTGCCCCCGAAGTGCTTCTCGTACAAAGCAACGGCATGAAGCACTGGTTAGAAATGGCGTTAGCGAAAGACCTTGGTATTTGTGCAGCTACCCAAGTGGAATTGCCATCGCGCAAACTTTGGCAAATCTACCGCGCAGTTCTGGGGCCGAGCAAGGTTCCTGCACACATGCCCTTGGACAAATCGCCTTTGGTATGGCGCATCATGCGCCGCTTGCCAGATCTGCTTGATAAACCTAATTTTTCTCCTCTTAAAAAATACCTAGGCGACCACGCCACCAATGACCGCCGTGCCTACCAATTGGCCGCGCAACTCGCCGACGTTTTAGACGGCTACCAGAACTACCGTTCTGATTGGCTGAAAGACTGGGCTAGCGGCAAAGACCAACTGCGCACGAGTAGCGGTATCCATTCAGATACATCCTCTGTTTTTCCAATACCAGCCACACAAAACTGGCAGTCTGAGTTATGGCGCGATTTATTGGACGATCTTTCAAACGATGTCGCGCAATCCCTACCCAGCAACGTCTATCGCTCACGCTCAGAAGTACACGAAGCATTTCTACAAGCCATAGAAAAATTGCCCCTCAACCAACGCCCTACAGGTGTTCCGCAGCGTTTGATGGTGTTTGGTGTGACATCGCTACCTATGCAAACTGTAGAAGCCCTCTTCGCATTAGGTCGGGTTTGCCAAGTGTTGATGTTGGTACAAAACCCCTGTCAGCATTACTGGGGCCACATCGTCGAGAGCAAAATGCCTTTGTCTAAACTCGCGCGCCAACGCCAGCCACACAAAGTCGGTTTGCCGATTCCGCAAGCAAATGGCACTTTAAGCGAAGCAGACCAATACAGCCTTCATACCGCCACCAACCCTTTGCTCGCTGCTTGGGGCAAACATGGGCGCGACTATTTACATTTGCTAGACACTTTTGACGATGTCGACAGATACGCATCGCAATTCAATCGCGTAGATGTATTTGTAGACCCCGTTGACACAGCGAAAAACGCTCAGCGGATACCCAGCCAGTTAGAGCACCTGCAATCTGCGTTGCTAAATCTCGAACCGATTCCCGCAGAGCCCACTGAAGTTTCTCCAAACGACCACAGCATAGTAATGGTCCAAACGCACTCTACCCAACGCGAAGTAGAAGTTCTTCACGACCGCATATTGGCGTGGTTAGACGAAGAGGCAGCGTCCGAAGAAGCTCACAGACTCAAACCCTCCGACATCATGGTCATGGTGCCCGATATGGAAGCTTTTGCACCCCATATCCATGCTGTGTTTGGTCGCTTCACCAGCATGGATCCAAGACACCTGCCCTACAGCGTTGCTGACACTACGCCGCGCACCGAACCAATAGTGCAGGCGCTGGATATGTTGCTACAACTGCCACAGTTACGCATCACTCGCGTAGAGTGGCAGAGCCTGTTTGAAGTCGATGCCGTACGTGCGCGCTTTGGTTTAGACGCGGCAGACGTAGAACAACTCGATGCATGGTTAGAGGCCGCAGGTGTTCGTTGGGGCCTAGATACCCAACACCGAAAAGCTTGGGGCATGGCGCCCGAACTCACGGGAGCCAACCAAAATAGTTGGCTGTTTGGCTTAGAGCGCTTGCTACTAGGGTATGCAACAGGTGCAACAGGCGATGTGGGTCATCCGTGGCAAGACACGCTGCCGCAAGCAGGGGTAGGCGGACTAGACGCCCGTACCATAGAAGGACTGGTGCAATGGTTACGCCATGTCCAAATAGGACTGGCCCTTTTACGTGAAGAACACACACCCGCTGCATGGGTTCGTGTACTGCGCCAGCTGGCAGATATGTTTTTTCAACCCAGTCATGACGCAGATGAACGTTTGCTAGAACGCGTCATAGCGCCTCTAGAGACGTGGTTGACAGAATGCCAGTTGGCAAGACTGGACACACCATTGCCTTTGGTCGTAGTGCGTGAATATTGGATGGCCCAGTTACAACAACCCGCGATACAGCGGCGGTTCTTTGGCGCGGGTGTGCAATTTGCAACCCTGATGCCCATGCGTTCAATTCCCTTCAAGATCGTTTGTTTACTAGGAATGAACGACGGTGATTACCCGCGTAGTCAAACGCCACGTGACTTTGATTTGATGGCCCAAGCCTCCCAACCCAGCGCTTCGCAATCGCTCTGGCGCGCAGGCGATAGATCGCGACGTGAGGACGACCGTTATTTGTTTTTAGAGGCACTGCTATCTGCACGTGAGAAGCTCTACATCAGCTGGCAAGGTCGACGTACAACAGACCACGAGGTGAGACCCCCTTCTGTACTGGTGGCGCAGTTAATCGACTATCTCAACGCCGTATGGAAATATGGCGATGCATTAGCTTTCAACAAAGAAAACCAGTTGCAACCTTTGCAAGCTTTTTCACCTAAGTATTTCAGCAGAGGTAGTGGATGCATCACGTATGCCAAAGATTGGCAAAGTGCTTTGATTCCAAATACAAAGTACCCATCTGATGACGCTACAAAAAGAAGTCAAAGCAGAGAGATACATCACGCATTAACACTCCTGCAGTTACAACGGCTTCTCAAACAGCCTGTAGATATTTTTATTCGCGACAAATTACGCTTACAACTGGATGCGCCCAATGAAGCCAGCTCACAAGAAGAGCCCTTCGCGCTCAACTCTCTTGAAAAATACCTACTCACCCAAACCATCACCCAGGCCAACGACCCTGCGCACGCCCTTCAGCGTTTACGTCTTAGTGGTGATTTGGCTATTGCAGGATTTGGTCAAGCACAAGAAGATGTGCTCCTCAAACAAAGAGAAGCGCTACTTTCGCGTCTTTCTGAATGCGTCAAAGATTGGCCGAACACGCTTGCGGTGCAAGCCAAGGACTGGATGTTTGACACCCACACACTGCGAGCAGAGTGGGCGAACGGTCAACACCTGTGGCGGACCAATACCCATGCAAGCGCGTGGTTACAAATTGAAATGCGTGCCGGGTCTGTTTTAGAAGGCAAAGAAAACAACAAACAGCCGCGCGTAGACACTTTGACTGCACTTTGGCTACATCACATCGTGGCCTGTGCCAGTGGCACACCTACGACCAGCGTTCAAATTGGACTCAATGGGGTAGTGCAATTCGATGCGCTACCCCAAGAGCATGCCCAACAATATTTGGAAGATATGGTTTTGGTTTATGCCCTTGCATGGGAACAACCCCTGCCAGTTTCACGCAAATCCGCTTGTCAATATCTGTCTACCCTTAACGCATCGCATCCTAGTAAAAACGATGGGCCTGACACAATGCACGCCGCTGCAATAGGTGCTGCAAGACAAGCTTTTGAAGGAAGTCAAAAGCGAAAAGGTGAATTGACAGACAACGCCGCACTTCAGCGCGTATTTAAAAACTTCGCAAGCATTGAAGCCGAGCTCCCCAACTGGGCGCACCGCTTGTATGGTGCGATGGTGCAACATGCCCGATTGCATGCCATGGATTCAGCCTCCTTAGACGAGATCTCAGCACCATGAGTCATGCCCATCCCATTCAAGCGCAAAAGCTTGATGCGCTGAACATGCCCTTGCAAGGTCGGCAAGTGATTGAGGCTAGTGCAGGAACTGGAAAGACCTGGACGCTCGCCGCTTTATACATTCGCTTGGTCTTGGGTCATCTACGCGATACGCCCCTGCTACCTCCGCAAATTTTGGTGATGACATTCACCGATGCAGCGACAGCCGAGTTACGCGACCGCATTCGTGAACGTCTGAGCCATGCTGCTTTTTATTTTGATGCGAGTGCGCAAGGGAGATCACTTCCCGTCGACTTCCAAGCTGATCGATTTTTAATCGATCTTCGCAACAGCTATGCACAAGATGCATGGCCTCGCTGCGCGCTGCAACTCAACTGCGCTGCAGAATGGATGGACAACGCAGCCATTTACACCATACACGGCTGGTCGCGCCGAATGCTGAGCCAATATGCGCTTTACAGCCGTAACCTCTTTGAGCAAACGCATCTAGAAAATGCAGAAGACTTACAACGCACCTTGGTGCAGGACTATTGGCGTGAATGGTTTTATCCTCTCAGTGCGCAAGCTTTGCAATGCATATCGCCCTATATTGGGCACGGGCCAGACGTTTTACTTAAAAGCATTCAAACCATTTGGCAAGAATCTGAGCGCACGCCAGTTGACAATCCAGCGCCGGTGCTGACACCTAAGCAAATAGTCGATGTCCACATGGCATGGGTAAGCAAACTAGAATCTTTGGCTGTGGGATGTCGCTCACTCTGGAACGATGGGCTTTATGCAACCTTGCAAGAGGTCGGCGCCAAGAAAAAACTCAAAGGTGTTCGTTCTGACTATTTCGCCAATTGGCTAAATGCACTCAAAAACTGGTTAGAGGGGCATGCACCGATCAAGCCTGATGTTGTCGCGCGTTTTACTACTTCTGCACTGACTGCAAAGCACTGGACTGAGGCAAACGAATTTTCATTTTTTGCCACGATTGAAGACTACGTCACGCATTTAAACAACGCACCCCTTACGCAAGACCAAATAACACGGCACGCAGCCTATACCGTAGGTGAAAAATACCAAGCTGCCAAAGCGCAAAGGGCTGCTTTTGATTTTTCTGACCTATTACAAAACCTCTACCGAGCAGTGACAGCCGAGAACTCTGAGCTTGGCACGGCTATTCGACTGCAATATCCTGTTGCATTGGTCGATGAGTTTCAAGACACTGATCCTTGGCAATACGGAACACTGCACCGTATTTATGCGCATGAAGTCTGCACGGCTAGCAATGCACTGGTCATGATTGGTGACCCCAAGCAAGCTATTTATAGTTTTCGTGGCGCTGACTTACGTACTTACCTCATGGCCCGCGACAATGCACTTTCCATCGATCCCCAAGCGCTTCACACTCTGAACGGAAATCGCCGATCTACAAAAGGATTGGTGTCTGCCATCAACCATGTTTTCTCGCAAGTGGAGACACCCTTCGCTTGCACGCAAGGCCAGATAGATTACGTGCAAGTTTCAGCAGAAGGTGACTTAGAGGAACTGCCAAGCAGCCACGGCAAACCGCAACCTGCCATGACGGTTTGGCATATCCCATGCGATGGCGCGCACACCAAAGCAGATACACATTTACAAGCCATGTCCGATGCTTTTGCAAACCGTATGGCTGAATTACTCAATGCGGGGGTTGCAAAGCCTGGTGATATGGCCGTTTTGGTTCGCGGACAGCATCAAGCCGATGCCATGCGTAAAGCCTTGGGTACGCGCCACATACCCAGTGTGTATTTGTCGGACAGGTCCAACGTCTATGCATCGCCTGAGGCCATCGATATATGGCGTTTATTGCGCGCAGTGGCCACGCCTAGACAAACCGAGTGGGTGCGCGCAGCTATCGGCAGCGATGTATGGGCTCTTTCGCTAGATGACGTATTGGCGCTGACGCAAGACGAACGGCAGTGGGAAGCGCAGTTAGACAATTTCCACAAATGGCGTTATATGTGGCAACAACAAGGCATTTTGGCCATGCTGCACCATTGGTTGCATGACCAAGAAGTCGCCAGTCGGCTACTAGCGCAAAACAACGGTGAACGTCGTATCAGCAATGTGCTGCATCTTGGTGAACTGCTACAGCATGCAGCGCAATCGCTGCAAGGGGAACACGCACTTGTGCGGTTCTTGGGCGAGCAAATCAATGCACCCACGCACTCTACAGACGCCCAAAAAATGCGTTTAGAAACAGATGCCCAATGCGTGCAAGTCATCACTTACCATAAGAGTAAAGGCTTGCAGTTCCCTTTGGTCTTTGTTCCATTTATGGGGAGTTTCAAAACCGACAGTGCTACGCAGTCGGCCCATGGCGATGAGGAAGAGAACAAAGACGACATGCTTGAACCTTCGTCTGTCGATGAAGATATGCGCTTACTCTATGTGGCACTGACCCGTGCACAACGCGGATTGTGGCTAGGCGTTGCGGAAACATTCAGAGACATCAGCGGCGACGCCAGTAAAAAAACATTGAAGCGAAGCGCCTTGTCAAGATTGCTGAATCGACAAGCTCGCGGAGATTTGTCACAGCAATTAAATACGCTGTGGGGGACGTGTACGCATATCTGTATAGAAGAACTACCCCAGTCTCAGCGCGTCTATTACGTACCGGCTACCCATAATGAGTTCTCACAAGACGCACGCACCCCCAAACGCCAACACCACAGTCTATGGTGGACCGCCAGTTTCAGTGCCCTCACGCGTGGGTTAATCGCTGAATCTAAGCGTGATGAAGATGTGGCTACTGCCATCATCGATGCCGATACCGATACCTCCCCCGCATCTACCGATTTAAGCGCCACCAGCGCTTGGCAAAGTTTTCCAGCCGGCGCGCGCTACGGCACACTCATGCATGATCTGCTGGATTGGTTGTCTCAAAACCAATGGCCAATTGCAAACCCCCAAGCACCGGATTGGTCACAACAGGCATGGGCTGAATTACTGGAGCGTAAAGCCAAGTGGTTACAACTCAATGCTGCACAGCAACATGACCTAGACGCTTGGCTCCATGCGGTCGTTCAAACCCCGTTACCTTTAGATACTTTGTGTCTCGGATTTAAAGCGCAAGCTTTGGTGTTGGGCCAACTCGCGCCAGAGCATATGTGGTCGGAGATGGAGTTCAATCTTCAAGCCCACCATGTACCTGCTGCATCCATAGACCAACACATCCAATCGCATCTCTTTGCGGGCCAAGCAAGACCCGCACTGCAACCCCGATTGGTGCAAGGCATGCTCACAGGCTCACTAGATTTAGTCTTTCAGCATGACCATCGCTACTGGGTGGTTGACTACAAATCCAACAAGCTCTCTGACTACGGCGCCGCAACTTTGCAGGAAGCGGTCTTGCATAAACGCTATGAAGTGCAATTTGTGCTCTACACCTTAGCCTTACACCGCTTACTCAAAGTTCGCTTGCCAGGATATGACTATGACCAACATATGGGTGGTGCTATTTATATTTTTATGCGCGGCATCCAACAACCTGGTGCTGGGGTGCATTGGCATCGCCCGCCACAAATTTTGATAGAAACCCTAGACCGCCTATTTGCTGGAGACATCGAATGAGCGCCTTAAAAGATCTCTTACAAGATTTTGAAAAAGCCACCAACACAGAAAAAGCTTTAGGTTTTACTGGTTTAGACACGGCCCTTGCCAATTATCTGCAAACACAGCAAACCAGTAATGATGCACGCCATTTCTGGTTAGCGGCTCTTACCAGTCACCAATGGGGACGCGGTCATGCATGCCTTGATCTTGCTGCACTGCAATCGCAAACTGCGCCGCTATTAGGTTGGAGCCATGAACAAGTCGCCGCCTTGCCCAAGGACTTAAGTGCTGCTGCAACAAGCCTGCCTTGGATTCAAGGTGACGATAGCCCCTTGGTACTGGCCCAAGATGCGCAAGGCGACCGTTTGTATTTGCGCCGCGCTTGGAATGCAGAGCAGCGTATTCATAGATACATCTTGCAGCGCATAAACCTTCCCATTGCAGCCCCAACTGATTTGCAATCACAACTCACCAATTTATTTGGCACCGATGCATCTATGCAACGCCTCGCCTGTGAAGTAGCTGCAAAGAATCGCATCACGCTCATCACGGGCGGCCCTGGAACTGGCAAAACTACTACAGTGGTCAAGCTTTTAGCTTTGTTGATCGCCACCTCTACTAGCACGTTAAAAATCCATTTGGCCGCACCGACAGGCAAAGCAGCGGCACGGTTGAGTGCATCGATTACCAATGCACTTGCAGATATGCCTGCTGATGTACAAAAGCGCATACCTACGCAAACACAAACCTTACACCGCCTATTAAGAAGCCATAGCCGTGACGCAGGCGTGCATCTGATTGCCGCTGATGTTGTCGTAGTCGATGAAGCCTCTATGGTCGATCTTGAGATGATGGCGCAATTACTCGAGGCCGTTCCCTCCTCTGCAAGGTTGGTTTTGCTCGGCGACAAAGACCAACTCGCTTCCGTAGAGGCTGGTGCTGTAATGTCTCAGTTATGCACGGGCACGCTATTGCGTGCGCAAACTGTCACTCTCACCCATAGCCACCGTTTTGTTGCCAACAGCGGCATTGGCAAATGGGCCCAAGCAGTCAATGCAGGACTTGGTAGCCATGATGCAATCCAAGATTTATGGCGTGCAACACCCAATTGGCTCACCACCCTAGAGACTACAAGCCACACGAATGGAAACCAAAGGACGGAAGAAGCGTCTGCGCATGAAGTCACAAGACTGGAGCTCCAATCTGCGCATGATGCCAAACTAGGCAACGCCCTTCGCCAGGGTTGGCGTCATTGGTTGTCATTATTGGAAGAACAACGCACGCCAACGGCTAAACCCGCTCTTGCTTGCAGCGATGCGCAAGCCATCGCTTTGCTTGAAACTTTCAGCCAATTTTGTGTGTTGTGCGCTGTGCGCGAAGGATCTTTTGGCGTCACGCAACTCAATGCGCATATTGAAAAGGCTCTCAACTTTTCCTCTACGTCTTGGTATGTAGGTCGTCCCATCATGGTCACGCGTAACGACTATGCACTAGAGTTGATGAATGGAGATATCGGCATCTGCTTGCCCGGGTCAGACGGTACCCTGCGCGTTGCATTCCCAGGTATAGGTGGCAGTGTTCGCTGGATTGCACCTGCGCGATTAGACAGCGTTGAAACTGTGTTCGCGATGACCGTTCACAAATCACAGGGGTCTGAGTTCAAACATGTTTTGCTTGTGGTTCCCGCACAAGACTCTCCCGTTCTCACGCGAGAGTTAATTTATACGGGCCTCACCCGTGCTAAAGAAAATTTAACGATCTGGGCGCCTAGACCAGAAGTTTTGCTGCAAGCGTGTAGCAGACGCGTTTTACGAAGTGGGGGCTTAGGCGACGGATAATAGCGAAATGATGCAAACCTACTTCGCACAACTCGAACAGTTGCTGGTGCCACTGGTAATCGCTGGTTTAATTTTTCTTTTTTCCATTACTATTTTTGTCATGTGGTCTCGGCGTATCGATCAGGTACGTCAAGGTGTTGCTAATCTCGACGATTGGTTGCGCACTTCTAACGGCAATGGTCGCGATATCTTGGTTCAAGCCAAAAGTAAAACCTCCGACGAAGTTTTGCAGTTTTTGTTGCGTGAAACTGAAGCTGGGTTGATTGATCTGCCTGCAACGGAAGGCGGCACACCCGCTTCTAATACCAGTTACAGCTTTCGAAGCCACGCAGAGACTTGGACAGTCCGCGACACCTTAGGTGGACGCGTAAATTTATCTTTGTTCGAAACCATGCCCAATCTCTTGATTGGTTTTGGCTTGATGTGCACCTTTATTTTTCTGGCTGTCGCACTTCAACAGGCAGGCTTGGCCTTGAACGCTTTAGATGTATCTGCCCGACAACAAGACCAAGCTTTGCAATCTTTGATTGCCACCGCTGGCGGTAAGTTCATCACCTCTATTGCAGGACTTTTGTGTTCTTTGGTGTGGAACTGGCGCGCCAAAATTTCTCTCAGTAGCTTGCAAACTAGCATCGATGCGCTTTGCCATACCTTGCGCAGCAAAATTCCAGACAATGCGGCTGAGGCGAGTATGCGGGTTCAGCTGTCGTTATTTCAAGAGATCTTGCAACAAAACCGCGCGCAGGTTGTCGAACTCAAAAGATTAGAAGGCGGCTTGACCAACGCTGGTACTCAAGCTGCAGGCGAGCTGACCAAAGCAGGCTCTGTACTTACCCAAGGCATTTCCACTGGGATGGCTTCGTTTAGCGATGCCGTGCAAGCCCTAGCGCAAACGATACAAACGACTAACAGCACTGTGACCACGCTAGACACCGCGCTCTCGCGTGCAGCCACAGCCGGACAACAAGGTGCGCAACAAGTAGAAAGCTTGATGGCGCAACTCTCACACACGCTAGGAAACTTACAAACCGTCATGGGCGGATTGCAATCTACCGCAGACAAAGTAGATGCCTCTGCCGATAAATTCCAATCTAGCGCATTGGCTATTGAGAAAGCAGTCACGACACAACATGAAACTGCCAACACCTTCAAAGACAGTGCGCACACCACCGAGCAATCGCTCGAAACGGTGCGCACCCACTTAATGGATGCACAAAAGGCCTTGAATGGAACGGTTGATGCATTGACAAAAGGTGTCAGCGCTTACAGCGACCAAGTGGCAGGACTGCATACCAAAATGGACCAACACCTGGCCACGGCGGTCAATCAATTGGGGGGCAGCATCACTAATTTGGAAGAGGTATTGGATGAATTCATTGACGCACTGCCACCCAAGGCGTAATGTCACGCGCCAAAGAATTTCTCAATAGTTCGTGCTCTGATTTCATATTCACTTAGACATGTTAATAAAAAACAGACGCCCACCTGCTGTGAGTGAGAACGTCGAAGAGTCAGGCTATATGGCCTCTGCCAGTGACTTGATGATTGGCATCTTGTTCATTTTTATTGTGATGGTGATGGTGCTGTTAGCCCGTAAACCAGAAGAGCCCAAAGAGCCACCACCGGACCCCTTGGCCGCAGTCGTGCAAGCCATAGGTAGCCGGCTGCAAGCGGCGGGTGTTCCAGTCACGATCAACCAAGCGTCTGGCGTTATCACTTTGCCTGCAGATACGTTATTTGCACTAGGTCAACCCGACCTCGCTAGCAGCGGTCTGCAAACCCTGAAACTTGCAAGCGAACAATTGCAAAGCATTCTTCCCTGCTATGTGTATTCGCAACGCCGCACCATAGCAACAGACTGCCCGCCCAATCCCCAACAAGTGGAAATTGAAACCATTTTGATTGAAGGCCACACCGATGCATCTCCCCTACATCGCGGTGACTACAGCAACTGGCATTTAGGACTTGACCGTGCACGGGCCGTTTACAAAGTACTTAATGCGGGAACTATGCAAAGCTTGCGCAACCAACGTGAACAGCCCGTATTTGGTATTAGCTCTTATGCAGATGAACGCCCAAGCGACAAGGGCGATCCAGCGAAGAACCGTCGTGTGGAATTGCGCTTTGTTTTGGCCTTTCAACCGAACGAAGTAGGCAGTACCAAAGGCCCTGCGAGCACGCTCAAAAAAATGCAAGAAACGGTTCGTTAAACCTAGCGCATGGAAAACCTTTTTGCCCCACTGCCGCAAGATTTTGAAAAACTAGCTGCAGCCGCCAGCTTAAAACGCAGCAGTAATTTCGGCAAGGATCCAGATCTGCGCACTGTGGGCGAGAGAACTTACCAAGCATTTGCAGTAGTGGAGTTCTCCCCTTCAAGCGATGCGCCACGCCAAAGAGACTGGCGGCATATTCCCTACGCATTGTGGTTACAAGCTGGCCATGGTTTGCATCCACATGCGCCACTGACTCAACACTATTTAGATGTTGCAGTTCCACAAGCCTTGCAATCACGCCGACCTTTGAAGTGGGGGCGAAGTTTATTGCATACCTATTTGGAACACTTCACCCCGGAAGACACCTTATTCCAAAAATTAGCGCAAACAGCACGGTATTTTTTTCAAGATTCACGTGTCATAGATGGATTGCTGGAAACGCAAGCAGGTGGCTTAACCCGCTTGATCACCACCTTGGATATCTTGGATCCCATCAACGGCCCTATTCAAGTCGCGAATGATCTGCTGACAATGCCGAGTGAGAAAACCTTGCTTCAATGGCAAGAGCACCACGCGCTCACACGCGGGTTTTGGCTGAATAACTTTTGTCGACAAGCTTTCGCTGAGGCACTTCAAGCGCCAGAAGTTGTGCGTGCGACGCTGCCATATATCGCGCGTATGTGCGAATGGGCGTTGCATGATGCCGGTACGCCCATGCAACGTTTCCGTTATCCGATTTGGCGGGATGAATTCGCCTATGCGTTGCTATCGCCGTGGTTTGAAAAATCACCGCCACAAGACATTAAAAACACCTTGCTCTCCAAACTGTTGTCCATGCTCGGCGATCCGCGCCACAACCATGCTGGTTGGTTAGGCGTGCGTAAAGAGGCGATAGATACTGCCAGTCGCTGGCTGACCGGCCGCACGATGGATGCTTTCTTTGAAATCTTGCGCCATACCGATGATGAGATAGGTGTGTATCGCCGCAAATTCTGGGAAGCGTACTTCCATGGCGGCCATATATTGGAAGCTTGGATTGCCCTAGGCGAAGATGCCTCTGCCGCCTTAGAGGAAATCGACACCCAGCACGAACTCAGCTACGCCAAGATACTCGGAAAAATCTCGCCCAACCAATGCGTGCTCATGCTGCGCATTGGACATATTTTGTTTTGTGACTGGAGTCACCAAGGGCGACTTAGGGCAATCCCTATGTCGAATAAACAAGCACCGAAGCTATATGCGCATGACTATGAGTTGTTTCAATTGCGCTTTCCCACGCCCCTCGATTTCAACCAAGGGCTGCTAGATGACCCTGGTTTGTTACACCTAGGCTCAGAACTAGGCCAGTGGCAAGAAACCGCGCGTGACTTTATTTCGACACAATTAGGAATCAACATTCCACTTACAGATTTGATGCCAAACAATTAGATAATCTGTCTTTGTCGTAACTTGATTTTAGAAATCAGCAACAGGAGAAAACCAGATGAGTGAAGTTCCAGAAACAGAATTGCCAGAAGGACATAGCGACCCTTTCCGTGGACGCTGCGCCATGTTGGTATCTGCCTTAGCAATGGTTCTAGCCATTGCTGGCTTAGGTGGCAACAACGCATCCAAAGAAAGTACGGTTAACAACATCTTGGCAGCCAATGCGTATGCTTTTTACCAAGCCAAAAATATTCGCCAGACCGAATACAAAATCGCTGCAGACAACTTACAACTTCAATTAGCACAAGACAAGTTATCTCCCAAAGCCAAAGAACTGGCAGAAAAGAAACTAGCCGACTACCAAAAAAATATTGCGCGCTACGAATCTGAGCCTGAAACAGGGGACGGCAAGAAAGAATTGATGGCCAGGGCCAAAGAGTTGGAGCATGAACGTGACCATGCATTGGCCCAAGACCCTTGGTTTGATTACGCAGAAGCCCTGCTTCAAATTGCCATTGTTTTGACCTCAGTCGCCATTTTGACTGGGGTACATGCGCTCTTCTGGGTACCCTGTGGTTTGGGAATCTTAGGTATTTTGTCAACAATTAATGGGTTTATGCTTCTGGTTTGATGAAGCGCAAACCCTAAAAAAGGGGGCAGTCAGACCCCTGTAAGAGCACCCCGCCACAGTAGCGGGGTTTTTTCATATTAGTATTCCCAAAAGATCAGGAGACATTCCCCATGAGCGAACTCACCATCCACCAACCCTCTGACGCATTTGTCAAACAAGCTACCGTTTCTGGGATGGCTGCTTACGAAGCTTTATGCAAAAAAGCAGATACCGATTACGAAGGCTTTTGGGCCGAACAAGCGCGCCGCCTGATCAGCTGGAAAACCCCTTTCACCAAAATCTTGAACCAAAGTGATGCGCCGTTCTTCAAATGGTTTGAAGATGGCACGCTCAATGCTTCATACAACTGCCTAGATCGCAACATCGAAAAAGGCCATGGCAATAAAACCGCTTTGATTTTTGAAGCAGATGGTGGCGAAGTCACCAAGATCACCTACAGCGAGCTGCTCGCCAAGACCTGCCAAATCGCCAACGGATTGAAATCCATAGGCGTTAAAAAAGGCGACCGCGTGATGATCTACATCTCAATGTCGATCGACGGTGTCGCTGCTATGCAAGCCTGTGCGCGCATTGGCGCAACACACTCGGTAGTGTTTGGCGGTTTCTCAGCCCAATCGTTACGTGACCGTATTGAAGACACTGGCGCAGTTGCTGTTATCACCGCAGACCAACAAGTGCGTGGGGGTAAACATTTGCCCCTCAAAGCCATCGTTGACGAAGCCATCGCTTTAGGCGGTTGCGCAACTATCAAAAACGTGTTGGTAGTGAAGCGCACAGGTTCAGACATCGCCATGCAAGCAGGCCGCGACCAATGGATGCACGAACTGTGTGACAAACAAGCTAGCTCTTGCGAACCTGAGTGGGTGGGCTCTGAGCACCCACTCTTCTTGCTTTATACCTCCGGTTCCACAGGCAAACCCAAAGGCGTGCAACACAGCACCGGCGGTTATTTGTTACACGCCGCATTAACAACAGAGTGGACATTCGACTTAAAAGACAACGATGTTTTCTGGTGTACTGCAGATATCGGTTGGGTCACAGGGCACACTTACATTACCTACGGCCCCTTGGCATTAGGCGGTACCGAGATAGTGTTTGAAGGTGTGCCAACCTATCCGGATGCAGGCCGTTTTTGGAAGATGATCCAAGACCACAAAGTCTCTATCTTCTATACAGCACCTACTGCGATTCGTTCACTTATCAAAGCAGCTGAAGCCAACGATGCTGTGCATCCTAAGAGCTACAACCTCTCGAGTTTGCGTTTGCTTGGCTCCGTTGGCGAGCCTATCAACCCAGCTGCTTGGGAGTGGTATTACAAACATGTGGGCGGTAGCCGCTGCCCCAT